>JAMFRY010000263.1 GCA_026225015.1 Alphaproteobacteria bacterium | reverse complement strand
GCCGCCGTCCCAATAGGTGGTTTGCAGATGATTGGCCTTCGCATAATTCAACGTATTGTTGAGGGCGACGAGCCAGGCGGAATTGTCGTTGCCGACACCGACCTCGCCGATATCCCCCTTGAAGTTGTATTTCTTGAGCCAGGCAACGAAATTCTCCAGCCGGTCAACGCCCGTCATCGTCGTGGTGCCGAGGGCTGCCTCCTGCGCCCAGTTGAAATGCGTGCCGGAATCATCTCTATCGAGATAAACATGCGCGGAAAATACCAGGTTATGCGAAGGATCGACCAGGGTTGCGAAGCCTGGATTGTCGTTGCTCCAGTTATAGCCGTTGGCGTAGTTGTTTCCTTCAACATAAATAGGCGTGACAGTATCCTCTGTGCGGATCGCCGTGATCGCGGCCTGCGCGGCATTGGTCCAGGCAGTAGCGCTCGGCATGTTGTTAGGCTCGTTCATCAGATCATAGCCGCCAAGCCCGGCCGAGCCTTTGACGGCAGTGGATAATTGCTTCCAGAGATTGGCGAAATCCGCATCCGTTACGCTTGCGGTGCCAAGTTTCACGCCGTTATAGGCGCCAAAATTATGCAGGTCGATAATCACCTTCATGCCAAGCGATGCCGCATTGGCCAGGACTGTTTTGATGTTGGCGAGATAGGAGGCGGTCAGGGCGCCGTTCAGCTTGGTTTGCAGCGTCTCCCAGGAAATGGGCAGGCGGATGAGATCTACGCCCTGCGATTTATAGTATGACAGTTCGCCAAGCGTGGGAACGACGTAATTGACATTCTGCACAGCGCCGGCTTTGCCGTATTCCATACCGTCGAGATTGACTCCCATGGTGAATGTACCGGGAGAGATTGATTCAGATGGCGTTCCGGCCGGGCTGTCTACGATGTTGATGGTTAACGTCATTCACAAAACTCCTTTTGGAGAGGATATTTCTCTGCTTCGATTGGGAACGGAAATATCGCTAAAGTGATGGGATAGTATGAAAAATTTTGGCGTATATCCTTTCGTCGCGTAATGCGCGCTCCAGAACTTTGTCACGCGTTACTGCAACGCGTCAACCAACCACAGATGGACATTTTCTGACCTACAACCAGAAATGTAGGTTTGACTGACGGGCGCAACAGGGCTTGCTGGGCAAAATGCGGCCCGCCGCCGACGAAATTTTCATCTCGATATCATCAATATTCTGTCTTAGGAATGTCCTTGTTTAATGCTGGTTCATCCCGAATTTGGCGGCCCGCTTCGCGCCGGCGTCAACGAACGCCTGCGCCTCTAACCATGGCGGCGTTAAACATCCTGAACCATTTCCACGCCCGGCACCATTTTCATCGCCTGCGCCAAACGCGGCGAGATGTTGAAAGATCCGGGCAGCACCACATCCAGGCTGCGCTCCAGCCCGGTTTTTGGCACCAGCGTCACGCGGCCTCTGCCTTTGCCCTCGCGCTCCAGCAGCGCGTGGATTTGCGGCAGCGCCTCGATTCGATCCAACCATATCCGCAGACCCGCGCCTGCTTTTGCGGCGGCGTCATCCAGCGAACTAACGTCCTGGGCGGTGATGCGGAGACTCTCGCCATCCATGCGCACATCCGCGGTCACCAGCAGCGCATTGCCTTCGGAGATCAATTCCTTTGCCCGGCCCAGCACTTCGGAGAACAATGTCACCTCGAAGGAGCCTACCATGTCGGAGAGTGTCACCCACATCATCCGGCTGCCGGTGCGGGTGACTCGCTCCTTTTTGGCCGTGACGGTGCCGGCAAGTTTTATTCGCGCCCCGGCCTGCGCTTGGGCGGCGATCGCCGTGCTGGCCACCACGCCAAGCCGCTTCAGCGCCACCGCATACATGTCCAGCGGATGCGCGCTGATGTGAAAACCGATCGCCTCGGCCTCATAAATCAGCCGGTCCATTTGCGGCCAGTCATCGATATTCGGCAGCCTTACCGCCTCCGGCTCCGCGCCGCCGAATAGCCCGATCTGGCCGGATTCCCGCTCTTCGGCCTGCATCTGGGCGCGCCGCACAATCATTTCGGAACCGGAAAAAACCTGCGCGCGATTGGCGTTGATCGAGTCGAAGGCGCCGGCTTTCGCCAGAATCTCGATCTGACCCTTGCTGATCGCGCTCGCCTCCGCCCGCGCTGCGAAATCCGCCAGATCGGTAAATTTCTTCTCCCCGCGCGCCGCGACGATCTGCCCCATCGCCGCCGCCCCCACCCGCTTGATCGCGCCCAGCGCGTAGCGGATCGCAAGCTGGCCATCTTGCAGCTTCTGGATGGTAAAATCGGCGCCCGAGGCGTTGACATCCGGGGCCAGCAGCGAGATGCCCAGCCGTATCGCATCCTGGCGCAGACTGGCGAGTTTTTCGGTATTCGCCTGAGCCAAGCTCATGCTGGCGGCCAGAAAGGCCACCGGATAATTGGCCCGCAAATAGGCGGTTTGATAGGAAACCAGCGCATAGGCGGCAGCGTGGGATTTGTTGAAGCCGTAATCGGCGAATTTTTCCATCAGCTCGAAGACTTCAACGGCCTTGGATTGCTCAAAACCTCTCGCAACAGCGCCGTCGATGAAGATTTTTCGTTGCGAATCCATTTCGGCGCGAATTTTCTTGCCCATCGCGCGGCGCAGCAAATCCGCGCTGGCCAACGAATAGCCGGCCATCACCTGGGCGATCTGCATCACTTGTTCTTGATACACCATGATGCCGTAGGTCTCGCCCAGAACATCATCCAGCGCCGGATGCGGCGATTGCCAGGGCTCGCCCCGTTTACGCGCGCAGAAAGTCGGGATATTCGCCATCGGCCCCGGCCGCGCCAGCGCCTGGATCGCCACCAGCTCCTCGAACCGGTCCGGGCGCATCTGCATCAGCGCACCGCGGAAAAGCTGGGTTTCAAAGGTGAAAACCCCGCCGGTATCGCCGCGCGAGATCATCGCATAGGTACTTGCGTCATCGAGCGGAATTTTGGCAAGATCGAAATCGATGCCTTGCGCTTTCAGGAAATTCATGGCGCGGTCCAGCACCGTCAGCGTGGTCAGGCCAAGAAAATCGAACTTCACCAACCCGGCCTGCTCGACATATTTCATCGAATACTGCGTCACCAGCAGGTCCGAGCGCGGGTCCTTATACAGCGGCACCAGTTCCATCAGCGGTCGGTCGCCGATTACCACACCCGCGGCGTGCGTGCTGGCATGGCGGTACAGCCCTTCCAGTTGCAGGGCGATTTCCATCAGCCGCCGCAAAGCCTCGTCATTATCGCGCAATTCCTGCAATTTCGGCTCGCCATCGATGGCCTGTTGCAGGGTCACGGGTTTTGCCGGGTTATTGGGGATCAACTCGGCCACCTTGTTAACCTGGCCATAGGGTAGGCCCAGCACCCGCCCGACATCGCGCACCGCCGCGCGGGCCTGGAGCTTGCCGAAGGTGATGATCTGCGCCACCCGGTCGGCGCCGTATTCGCGCGTCACATAAGCGATCACCTCGTCGCGCCGCTCCTGGCAGAAATCGATATCGAAATCCGGCATGGAGACGCGTTCCGGATTCAGGAAGCGCTCAAACAGCAAGCCGAAGCGGATCGGGTCGAGATCGGTGATCAGCAGCGCCCAGGCCACCACCGACCCGGCGCCGGAGCCGCGGCCCGGACCGACGGGGATTTTTTGCTGCTTCGCCCATTGGATGAAATCCGCGACGATCAGGAAGTAGCCGGGGAAACCCATTTTCACGATCACGTCCAGCTCGAAGCGCAGCCGTTCCCGGTATTGCGCACGTTCTCCCTCCGGCAAAGCGAGCGCCTCCAGCCTGGCTTCCAGCCCTTCCGCCGCCATTGCCTCGATCGTCTCGGTCTCCGTCGTGCCCGGCCTTACCTTCGGGCAGCGCGGCAGCAGCGGCTTGCTAGTCTCGGCCATCGCCGCGCAGCTTTGCGCGATGGCGATGGTATTGTCGCAGGCCTCCGGCAGATCGGCGAACAGCGCCCGCATGTCGCCTCCAGGCTTGAACCAGTGCTCCGGCGTGACCCGCCTGCGGTCCGGCTCCGCCAATACTCTTCCCTCGGCGATGCACAGCAGCGCGTCATGCGCCTCAACCATGCTTCGCGTTGCGAAGAAGCACTCATTCGTCGCCACCAAGGGAATACCCAGCCGATCCGCCAGATTGATCATCCCAGGCTCGATCGCCTGCTCCAGCCGCTCGCCATGGCGCTGCAGCTCCATCCCGATCCGGGTGCAAAAACCTTCACGCAATGCGGCGAGATAGGTTTCGGCCTCCGCGAGCAAGCCCTCCGCCAACAGCCGGCCAATCGGCCCGCTGGCGCCACCCGTGAGCAGAAACAGCCCATCGGCATGGGAGAATAATTCCTCCCGGGTGATTTGCGGCTTTTGTGTCCCTTCGGAATTGAGAAAGCTTGCCGAGGATAATTTCTGCAGATTGGCGAATCCCGCCTTCGTTTGCGCCAGCAGCACGATGGAATCGGCGCTGTTCTTATGCGTCACTGCAAGCTGGCAACCGACGATCGGCTGCACGCCCTTGGCCACACAGCCTTGAGAAAACTCCAGCGCGCCGAACAGGTTGGAGGTATCGGTGATCGCCACCGCTGGCATGCCCAATTCGCGCGCCAAAGCCGGGATCTTATCGACCTTGATCGCCCCTTCCGAGAGCGAATAGGCGGAATGGACCCGCAGATGAACAAAATTCTGGCCCGGCATAGTGACTCCCATTGGAGTTCCCATTCTTACCGCGTGAATCCCGTCTGACCAGACTCAAACTTACTGAAATATTAACTTTGGGTTATAAATGATCTGGGTGAAGTACAGCCCCTGCGGCGGCGCGGTCGGGCCGGCGGCGGCGCGTGATCTGGCTTCCAGCACGGTGGCCAGGGCAGATTCCGGCCATTTTCCTTCGCCGACCAGCTTCAGCGAACCGGCCATGTTGCGCACCTGGTGATGCAGGAAGCTGCGGGCGCTGGCGGTGATGATTACCTGGTCGCCCTGACGCGTCACATCCAGCGCATCCAGCGTGCGCATCGGCGATTTCGCCTGACAGGCGGCAGCGCGGAAGGAGGAAAAATCATGATGGCCGAGCAGGTTTTGGGCCGCGCGCTGCATCGCCGCCGCATCGAGTTTCGCCTTCACATGCCAGACGCGGTTCCGCTCCAAAGCCGCCGGGGCCGGGCGGTTGGAGATGATGTAGCGATAGGACCGGCTGATAGCCGAGAACCGCGCATTCCAGCCCGGCGGCGCCGCCGTTGCACGCAGCGCCACGATGGGATGCGGCCGCAGATGCGCGTTCAACGCCTCGCATAGCCGGTGCGGCGCAAACTCAGGCAGGTCGAGTTGCACGATCTGCGCCAGCGCATGCACCCCGGCATCGGTACGGCCGGCGACGATGCTGGCAGGAATCACGCCGTCACAGAGCTTTGCCGCGGCTTCTTCAACCACCTGCTGAATGGCGATGCCGTGCTTCTGCCGCTGCCAGCCCATGAATGGGGTACCGTCATATTCCAGTTCGATCGCCCAGAGCATGGTATTATCGCATGCGGTTCAGGTGATGACGGTATTGGGCGGGATGGCGTAGCCGCGCAGGAATTCCGCCCGGCTCATGGCGGCTTTGCCGGCGCGTTGCAGCCGGGTCGGCCGCAACGCGTGTTCGCCGCAGGCAATGGTGAATTGATCATCTAGAATCGTGCCGGGCGTGCCTTCCGCCGTGACGATCTCGGCGGCGAGGATTTTGATGACCGCATCGCCCACCAGCAGCAGGCTGCCGGGCCAGGGATGGTAAGCGCGAATCTGCCGCTCCAATTCCAACGCGGGTTTGGTGAAATTCAGCCTTGCATCCTCGCGGGTAAGTTTCGGCGCGTAGGTGGAAAGCGCGTCATTCTGCACGGTGCCGTCGGGCTGAAGATTCAGCGCATCCAGGATCAGGCGCGCGCCGATACCGGCCAATTGGTCGTGCAGATCGGCGGCGGTGTCCCGGGGGCCGATCGGCGTTGCTCGGCGGAGCAGCATGGGGCCGGTATCCAGCCCTGCATCCATCTGCATTATGGTAATGCCGGTCTGCGCATCGCCGGCCAGAATCGCCGCCTGAATCGGCGCCGCACCGCGCCAGCGGGGCAGCAGGCTGGCATGGATGTTCAGGCAGCCGCGCTGCGGGGCGTTGAGGATGGGTTCGGGGAGAATCAGGCCGTATGCGGCCACGATCGCGGCATCCAGGTTCAGGGCGGAGAAAAAAGCCTGTTCCTCGGCATTGTTGCGCAACCGCTTGGGGGTACGAACGGGCAGGCCCAGCTCCAGCGCCAGTTCATGAACCGGGCATGGCCGCTCCTTCTGCCCGCGCCCGGCCGGCTTGGGCGGCTGCGCATAAACGGCGGCGATGTCATGCCCGGCATCCACCAGCGCGCGCAAGGCGGCGGTAGCGAATTCGGGCGAACCCATGAAGGCTAGACGCATGGGCCGGAGCCCCCGGTAACGCCGTATTCCATGGCTCCGTTGAACCGCTTCGGGCGCCGCCGTCAAGCGAAGGTGCTTTGGCTCCTCCGCCCATCATTGCTGCGCAATCACGCCGCCGAGCGCCTGGGGCAAATCTTCGGCAATCAAACCCTGGCCGAGCCGGCTGGCGGCCTCGCCGTTCAGCCACACCCCGGCGCAGGCGGCTTCGAAGGGTGCCATGCCTTGCGCAAGCAGCGCCGCGATGCTGCCCGCCAGCACATCGCCGGTGCCGCCGGTGGCGAGCCAGGGCGGCGCGTTGTTGTTGATGGCGGCGCGACCATCGGGCGATGCGATGATCGTATCCGCGCCCTTGAGCAGCGTCACCGCCTGGGTCAGGGCGGCGGCGGCGCGTAATGCGGCGAG
>JAMFRY010000262.1 GCA_026225015.1 Alphaproteobacteria bacterium | reverse complement strand
GCCGCCTTGGTCGCACCATAACCGACGAAATATCCGCCAAAGGCGTTCTCGCCCACGATGGAGGAGATGTTGATGATCCGCCCGCCTTCGCCCATGCGCCTGGCCGCTTCCTGCGCAATGAAGAGCGGCGCCCTGACATTGACGGCGAAGACGCGATCGAATTCCTCAGGCGTGATTCCGGCCACGTCACGCTGCAGCCCGATGCCGGCATTGTTGACCAGAATGTCGATGCCTTGGAGCCCGCGTGCCCGCAGCCCGGCATCGACGGCGGCAAATAAAAGTGTTGCCGCGTCCGGTTCCGCGAGATCGGCCCCCACCGTGAAACCCTTTCCGCCGGCAGCTTCTATCTCCGCAACAACCGCCTCAGCTCGATCACGGCTGGCGCCGTAATGCACGATGATAAAGGCACCATCGCGGGCAAGGCGCAGCGCGACCTCCCGCCCGATTCCCCGCCCGGCGCCCGTTACCAGCGCGATCTTGCCGTCCAGTGCCGCCATTTTCTCTATCCTTTGCTATTCTGACGCTGCTATTCTGAATCCTTCAACCGATAGCCAATCCCCGGTTCCGTAATAATCAACGTACTGGCTTGCGACCCGAGTTTGCGGCGGAGCTGGCCGATATAGACCCGCAAATAGGCCACGTCCTCGGTATGGGCCGGGCCCCAGATGGCGGTGAGGATTTGCCGATGCGTCAGCACCCGACCGCGATTGCGCGCCAGCAACAGCAGCAGCGTGTGCTCGCGTTTGGTCAGCGGCAAATCCGCGCCATCCAATGTGACCTTGTGCAATATCGGGTCGATGGTGAGCGGGCCGGAGGAGAACGGCTTTTCCGCGTTATCCTGGCGCAGATGGTGGCGCAAAGCGGTGCGGATGCGCGCCAGCAACTCGCCCAACGCGAAGGGTTTTTCGACATAATCATCGGCGCCGGCATCCAGCGCCTGGATTTTCTCGGCCTCGCGGTCGCGCGCCGAGAGGATGATGATGGGAATAGCGGTGAATTCGCGCAATTTTAACAATACCTGCTGGCCGTCCATGTCCGGCAGGCCGAGATCGAGCAGGATGGCGTCCGGGGCGCGGGAGGCGGCCAGGCGCAGGGCTTCATCGCCACGTTCGGCGCGCAGCGGCACATAATTGGCGGCGGTGAGCGCGGGGGTAAGGAATCTGTGAATTTGCGGCTCGTCATCCACCACCAGAATGGTGCCCAAACTTGGGCTCATGCGGCGGGAATTTCGACGGTGACCACCGTGCCCGGCGCGCCGTCCGCCGGCAGATCCAAACGCGGGCTCGCGGCGCGGATCGTTCCGTCCATGGCCTCGGTGAAGGCCTTGGCGATCGCCAGCCCAAGCCCGGTTCCCGGCGCGACACGATCGCCACGTGTCGCGCGGAAGAAGCTGTCGAAGACATGCGGCAGGTCGGCGGCCGGGATGCCGACCCCTTCATCGGCAACGGACATGGCAACCTTGCCGCCAGAGCGGCGGGCGGTGACGGTGATGCGGCTGCCCTCGGGCGCATATTTCACCGCGTTATCCAGGATGTTCACGAGGATCTGTTCCAGCAGCGCCGGGTCGGCGAGGACCAGGGTTGCATCCCCGGCGATGTTGACGCCGGCGGCCATGGCGCCGGGGATGCGGGCGATGGCCGCCTCGATGATCTCGGCCAGTTGCAGTTGCCGGCGCCTTGGGTTGATCTCGCCAGTTTCCACCCGCGCCATTTCCATGATGTTGGCGAGGAATTTGGTCATTCGTT
>JAMFRY010000261.1 GCA_026225015.1 Alphaproteobacteria bacterium | reverse complement strand
TGCCGGCCAGCCTCGCCAGGGCAAAATCGAGCGTAACCGTTGCGTCCGGCCCGATGCCGCGTTCGACGGAAGAGTGGCTGATATCGCGCTCATGCCACAAAGCGACGTTCTCCAGCGCCGGTATGACAGCCGCGCGGACCAGCCGGGCAAGGCCGGTCAGGTTCTCCGAAAGCACGGGATTGCGCTTATGCGGCATTGCCGAGGAGCCCTTCTGGCCGGCATGGAAATACTCCTCGGCCTCGCGGACTTCGGAGCGCTGCAGATGCCGCACCTCCGTCGCCAGGCGCTCAATGCCTGCGGCGATGACCGCCAATGTGGCGAAAAACGCGGCATGGCGGTCGCGCGGGATAACCTGAGTGGAAACCGGCTCCGGGACGAGGCCGAGCTTTTCCGCCACATAGGCTTCGACCCGCGGATCGACATGGGCATAGGTACCGACCGCGCCGGAGATGGCGCAGGTGGCGATTTCCGCTTTTGCGGCCAGCAGCCGGACGCGGTTGCGGGCGAATTCCGCATAATGGCCGGCGAGCTTGAGCCCAAAGGAGGTCGGCTCGGCATGGATGCCGTGGCTGCGGCCGATGGTGATGGTTTGCTTATGCTCGATGGCGCGCTTTTTCAGCGCGGCGAGCAGATCGTCGAGATCGGCCAGCAGCAGATCGGCGGCCTGGGTGAGTTGCACGGCCAGGCAGGTATCGAGAATATCCGAGGAGGTGAGGCCCTGATGCACGAACCGGCTATCTTCGCCGATATGCTGCGCCAGCCAGGTCAGGAAGGCGATGACATCGTGGCGGGTTTCACGCTCGATCTCGTCGATGCGATCGGCGTCGGCCGGGCTGAACCGCGCCATCGCCGCATCGCCGTTTCGGCGGATGGTTTGAGCGGATTCGTCGGGGATGGCGCCGATTTCGGCCATGGCTTCGCAGGCCAGTGCCTCGATCTCGAACCAGATGCGATAGCGGTTTTCGGGCGACCAGATGGCGGCGGCTTGCGGCCTGGTGTAGCGGGGGATCATAAGCGCTCCTGGAAGATTCAAGTAAGCGCTTCTTTTTCTGAAGAAAAAGAAGTTCTTCTTTCTCAGCCTCTAAGCTGCCCGGCCTGCGTTGACAATCCGAGCTGACGCGGGCCACCAAGCTGCATGGATTTCTCGCAGATCGCCGTCCTGCTGCCGATTCTCTTGCAAGTGCTGCTGATCGATTTGGTGCTGGCGGGCGATAACGCGGTGGTGATCGGGCTGGCGGTGAACGGCCTGCCGGCAGCGCAGCGGCGCACCGCGATCTGGGCCGGCATTGCCGGGGCGACGGTGATCCGGATTGGCTTTGCTTTGGTCGCGCTGAGAATGTTGGCGATCATCGGGCTGACGCTGGCGGGCGGAGTTCTTCTGCTTTGGGTGGTGTGGAAATCGGCGCGCGAGTTGGGTGGCGCGGATCATGGGCAGACCCAAGCGGCGCCGGGGAGCCTGCAGGCGGCGATTATCAAGATTATCGTCGCGGATATTTCGATGAGCCTGGATAATGTGCTGGCGGTAGCGGGTGCTGCGCGCCAGCATCCGGCCGTGTTGGCGCTGGGCCTGCTGGTTTCCGTGGGGTTGATGGGCGTTGCCGCGAATCTGGTGGCGAAATTGCTGACGAAGTTCCGCTGGCTGGCCTGGGTTGGGCTGGCAATCGTTCTATATGTATCGCTGAGCATGATTTATCAGGGTTCTTTCCAGGTGATCCATCATATTGCCAAGCCATGATTGAGGCCGCTAGGACCCGCAGTTGACGGCGGCGCTACGCGTGGAATCGGGCAGGATCATCTTCTCCGGTCCGCTTGAGGTGAAAACCATTGCCGCGGTTTGGGCAAAGGCGATGACGGCCGCGCGCCGCACCGCCGATCAGTCGCTGCAAATCGACATTTCGGAATGTGCTGCGATCGATACGGCCGGCGCCACGCTGCTGCTGGCGATGGAGCGTTTGCGTCAGGGCGCCGTTGAGGTCACGGGCGCCGATGCGAAAGCCAGCGCCCTGATCGAGCAGATGCGGGAGGTTATCCCAAAGGAGCCTTCCAAAAAGCAAGCCGCTGCGGCCCTGCGGGAGGCGGAGCAAGCCGCGCGCGGGCCGGGCCTGTGGCAGAAAACCACCACCCGCGTGGCTTTTCTGGGCGAAACGGTTCTGGCCCTGATAGCGCTGCCGGCAAAATTGCGCTTTCTGCGTGGCGCGGATTTTGCCAATGTCGCCGATAATGCCGGGCTGAAGGCGGTGCCGCTGGTGGTGATGCTGGGCTTTCTGATCGGCATGATCCTGGCCTTTCAATCGGCGATCCCGATGCAGCAATTCGGCGCCGATCTCTACGTCGCCAGCCTGGTTTCCATCTCCTTGTTCCGCGAATTGGGGCCGCTGCTGGTGGCGGTGATCTTGGCCGGCCGCACCGGCTCGGCTTTTGCCGCCGAGCTGGGGACGATGAAGGTGAATGAGGAGGTGGCGGCGTTGACCACCATGGGGATCGATCCGGAAACCATGCTGGTGCTGCCGCGCATCGCCGCAGCCATGGCGGTGATGCCGGGGCTGGTGGTGGTGATGGATGTTTCCGGCCTGATCGGCATGGGCGTGGTGCTGATGATTCTGGGCTATCCGCCTTCGGCCATTATCGCGCAGATCACCTCCTGGAGCGGGCCTTCGGATTTTATTCTCGGCCTCGTCAAAGGGGTGGTGTTCGCGGCTGCGGTGGCGCTGATCGGCTGCCGGGCCGGTTTGACGGCCGGCAACGGACCGCGCGCCGTGGGCGAAGCCGCCACCTCCGCCGTGGTGGGCGGCATTGTGGCGACCGTACTGCTGGACGGGCTGTTCGCCGTGCTCACCTATCAGCTCGGGCTATGATGGCGGATATGGTTGGTGACGCGGCGCAATCGGTTGTGGTGGTGGACGACGTGACGCAGGAATTCGGCAGCCGGGTGATCTTCAGACAAGTCACGTTCGATATTCATGCCGGCGAGGTGTTCGTGATCCTCGGCGGGTCGGGTTGCGGCAAATCGACGCTGCTCAAGCAGATGATCGGGCTGTTGCCGCCGACCAAAGGGCGGATCAGCGTGTGCGGGCATGACGTGGTGCGCCAAACCGATGCGGTGCGCGGCGAGATTGGCGTGATGTTTCAATCCGGTGCGCTGTTCGGCTCGATGAACTTGCTGGAGAATATCACGCTGGCGCTATCGGTGTTCACGGATTTGCCTGTCTCGGCCAGGGAGGAGATTGCGCGCGCCAAGCTGGCCATGGTGGGCCTGGCGGATGCGGCGCTGCTGCTGCCGGCGGAGGTTTCCGGCGGCATGGTCAAACGCGCGGCCATCGCGCGCGCGCTGGTTCTGGACCCGCCGATTCTGTTTCTGGACGAGCCTTCCGCCGGGCTGGACCCGATCACCTCGGCCGGGCTGGACAAATTGATCCTGGATCTCCGCGATGCGCTGGGCGCGACCTTTGTGGTGGTGACGCATGAGCTGCAATCGATCCTGGCGATCTCCGATCGTTGCATCATGCTGGACCGCGAGGCGCAGGGCATGATTGCTTTAGGCAAGCCGAAAGACTTGCGGGCGGAGAGCCGTGATCCGACGGTGCGGGCATTTTTTAATCGGGAGACGCTGTAATGGCTTCCAAGAACGCGGCGCTGCGGGCTGGCATGTTCGTGATCTTCGCGATTGTGGGGCTGCTGGCGGTGGTGTTTTTCCTCTCCGGCTCGGTGTTGCATCCCGGTGAACCTTACGAGACGTATTTTTCGGAATCTGTGCAGGGGCTGGATATCGGCACGGCGGTGAAGTTTCGCGGGGTGACGATCGGCAAGATTACCGATATTGGCTTGGTGACGGCGGAATACCCACCTCCGAACGGCGAGGAGAAGAACGAGAACGTGTATCGCCAGGTGGTGGTGCGTTTCTCGGTGGACCCGCGCAAACTTGGAGAGGCGGTGAACATCCAACAGTCGATCGCGCATGGGTTGCGAGTGCAGATCACGCCGCAGGGCATTACCGGCCTCGCCTATCTGGAGGTGACCTTCGTCTCGTCCGCGCAATACCCGGTGCAAACAACGCCCTGGACACCGGATTCGCCGGTACTGCCATCGATCCCCAGTACGCTCACCCAGGTGCAGGATGCGGTGGAACAGCTGCTCTCCTCGTTCAGCAAAGTGAATCTGGGGAAGATGGTAGGTGATTTGACTCAGCTCACCGATACGCTGGATCAGGAAATGACGACCGGCGACGCGCATCAGGCGATTGCGAACGCCAACACGCTGCTGTTGAATTTGAATGGGCAGCTGAGCGCGGCCGATCTGCCGGCAACCACCGCGGCGGCGCGCAATCTGGTGGATGGCAAGCAGACAAGGCAGATTTTGAGCCAGCTTAACCAGACGACGCAGCAGCTAAGCAAGGTGAGCGCGCAATTGCCGGCGCTGATCGCGGCCAGCCAGGCAACGATCAACCAGGCCAGTGAGACCACCGCCGATCTGCAGGCGCAGCTGCAACCGGTGCTGGAGAATTTAAGAACGACGACAGCGAGTTTGAACGCGCTGACGCAACAATTGAAGAACAACCCCGCCCAGGTATTGCTGGGCGCGCAGCCGCCGCCGGAGGATGAGAAATGAAGCGCCGTATCGTTCTGTTGGCGCCCGTTTTATTGGCGGGCTGCGCCTCTTTATTGCCGAAACAAAAATATGTGCCGGTGGTGTCCTGGCCGCTGAACCCTGAGCCGCCGCAGAACCAGCCCGCGAGTGAGGCGGGCAAGGTGGTGCTGCTGCGCAATCTCGATGCGGGTCCGGGGATGAGCGATCAGGCGATCCGCAGTTTGAACGCCGATGGCAGCCTGACGGCCAGCTATTACAACCAATGGGCGGTGGCGCCGGCGGATGCGGCAAGCGAGGTGTTGGCTTCATGGCTTACGGCGAGCGGCGCTTTCAGCGCCGTGGTCTCGCCGGGGAGCCGGCTTAATGCCGATCTGATCGTAGAAGGCGAGCTGACCGAGCTGCTGAGCGATCTTGCCCGCAACGAGGCGCAAGCGGCGCTGACCCTGGTGGTGATCCGCAACAGCGACGGGAATACAAGGCCGTTGGCGCAGCAGCGGATCATCGGAACGGCACCGCTGGCAGGAACGGGCTACGGCGCGCAGGTTAATGCGCAGAGCGCGGCGCTGGCCAATGCGATCGGACAGGCGGTGAGCCTGGTGA
>JAMFRY010000260.1 GCA_026225015.1 Alphaproteobacteria bacterium | reverse complement strand
GGGCATGCCGGCGCCGCAGGTGATGCCGTTGACGATGCCCTTGGTGCGCTCGAGGATGCCGGTGATGACGCGCTCGGCGCCGCCCATTTCCCAGAGCAGATTGGCGTGGATGCGGCCGCGGCCGTTGGAGATGTCATAGGCCTGGCGGGCCTGGGTGACGCCACCCTCGATGGCGTAGGCGATCAGCTCCTCGTGGCGGTCGCGGCGGGTTTTGCCATGATATTCCTGCGGGATGACATTACCCTCGGCATCATAGCTGTCAGCATTCACGGCGCTGAAGGTGCCCACGCCGCCGCCGGCCGCCCAATGGCCGCAGGTGGCGCCGTTGGAAACAGCTACGCCCTTGCCGCCCTCCACCAAAGGCAGAACACTCGCGCCGCCCATGCGGATGGCATTAATCATTTTCATCGACCGAAACCCTAAATTTCTAGCTGAGACTCTACGTGAAGTAGCCGCCCATTTCAAATTAGGGCGCGCACGTCAAACGGACGCCCTGTTGAAACCGGCGGCGGCCAGCAAGGTTTTTGTAAAATCCGCCCGCGGCGAGGCGAAAATACGCTCCGCTTCGCCGTTTTCAACGATTTTTCCAGCTTGCAGCACAATAATCCGGTGCGACAAAGCCCGAATGACACCAAGATCGTGGCTGATGAAAACATAGGCAAGCCCAAGCCGCGCTTGCAGCCCTCGAAAAAGGGTAAGGATTTCCGCCTGCACCGTCACATCCAACGCGCTGGTGGGCTCGTCCAGCACCAGAATTTTCGGCTGCAATATCAATGCTCTGGCGATGGCGATCCGCTGGCGCTGGCCGCCTGAGAATTCGTGCGGGTAGCGATGCATGGCGTCGAGGGGCAACCCAACTTCGGCCAAAGCGGAGGCGACAAGCTCCTCGCGGCTCGCATGGTTGAGATGTTTGACATGCAGGGTAAGCCCCTCGGCAATGATCTCACCCACGGTCAAACGCGGGGCCAGACTGCCATAGGGGTCCTGGAAAACGATTTGCAGATCGGCGCGCTTGGCACGAAGTTGCGCCTTGTTGAGAAGGCTCAAATCCTGCCCTTCCAGCTTCACGCAGCCCTCGAAGCGGATGAGGCGCAGCAACGCCAGGCCGATAGTGGACTTGCCGGAGCCGGATTCGCCAACCACACCCAGGGTTTCGCCTTCATGCACATCGAACGAAACATCATCGACCGCGACAATTTCACCCACCTCCCGGCGCAGCGCGCCGCGTAAAATCGGAAACCGGACACGGAGATTCTCCGCCTGCAGCACCACCTTCGCCTTTGCCAGGGGCATAGGCGGCGAAAAATGCCGCGCGGCGAGCAATCGCTTGGTTTGCGGATGTTGAGGTTTGGCAAATACAAGCTCGGTGCTGTTGGTTTCGATGGCCTGGCCATGATCCATCACCAACACACGATCGGCGTAGCGGCGCACCAGGCCGAGATCATGCGTGATCAGCAAAACCCCAAGCCCGCGGGCTTTCTGCTCGCGCGCGATCAAATCGAGAATTTGTTTCTCTAAAGTAACGTCAAGCGCCGTTGTGGGCTCGTCCGCGATGAGAAGTTTCGGGTTATTGGCAAGCGCGATCGCGATCATCACACGCTGGCGCTGGCCGCCGGAGAGCAGATGCGGATAATCCTCCATCCGACTCTCGGCATCTCCAAGGCCAACCTCCCGCAATAGATCGACTATTCTGCTCCGCAACGTCTTTTTGGCGAATTTGCCGTGCAGCAGCATGGCCTCGGCAATCTGCTTGCCGACCCGCTGCAAGGGATTGAGGCTGGACATCGGCTCCTGAAAAATCATCCCCGCCACCCCGCCGCGCAGGTTTTGTTTCTGCGCCGGCGTGGCGGCGGCAACGTCGCAGCCATCCAGCAAGATATGGCCGGAAATGCGCTTAACACCCGAAGGCAAAAGATCAAGAACAGACAAGGCCGAAAGCGTTTTTCCGGAGCCGGATTCGCCGACAATGGCCAGTGTTTCGCCTGGCTCCACGCTGAAGGAAATGTCATCGACGAGCCTTTTGGCGCCGGCGGTAAGCGAGAGATTCTGGATGGAAAGCAAGGTCATAACGAATGTTCTTTTTTGAAAAAAAGGCTCGGCCCCCTCCGGAGCCTTTCCAACAACGCTTCGCGTTGTTGGAACCTTTGGCTCCTTCGCCCGCGAACCAAAAAACCTCTAATAGTTTGTAGGGCGGATGAGCGCAGCGTCATCCGCCTCCTTGATTGCCTCCCAAAAGGCCAGCGAACAGCCGCATCTCGCCCACGCCGGTTCCTAAGCTTGTCCTGGCGATCCACCAAAATGGCGGATTGCGCTGCGCTTATCCGCCCTACGCCCACGCTTCTTTTCATGACTTCCGTGGATCAAACGAATCCCGCACCGCCTCGCCCACAAAGATCAGGATAATCAGGATTCCCCCCAGCGTGATGAAGGCGGTAAAGCCCAGCCAGGGCGCCTGTAGATTGTCCTTGGCCTCCGAGATCAGCTCGCCGAGCGAGGGTGAGCCCGGCGGCATGCCGAAGCCCAGAAAATCCAGGCTGGCGAGCAATGTCACCGAGTCCGAAAGGATGAAGGGCAGGAAGGTCAGGGTGGCGATCATCGCATTGGGCAGCATATGGCGCAGCATGATGCGCCAATCCGGCACGCCCAGGGCTTTGGCGGCGCGCACATAGTCGAGATTACGGGCGCGCAGGAATTCGGCGCGGACCACGCCGGTCAGCGTCATCCAGGAAAACAGCAGCAGGAAGAGCAGCAAAATCCAGAAGCTGGGCGCGATGATACTGGACAGAATGATGAGCAGAAAAAGCTGCGGCATGCCGGACCAGATTTCAATGAAGCGCTGGAACAGCAAATCCGTATATCCGCCGTAAAAGCCCTGAACGGCGCCGGCGATGATCCCGATGATGGAGGCGACGATGGTGAGCCCGAACCCGAACAGGATGGAAAGCCGCAGCCCGTAAATCACCCGGGCGAGCACGTCGCGGGAGACTTCGTCGGTGCCCAGCCAGTGCCGCGCATCGGGCGGCGCCGGCGCCATGGCGGCGTTCCATACGATCGTGTCATAGCTGTAGCGGATCGGCGGCCAGAGCATCCAGCCATGGGCGCGAATCGCCGCCTGGATTTGCGGATTGGTAAAATCGGCCTCGGTCGGCAGAAAGTCCGGCCCAAAAGTCTGCTCTGAAATCCCCTGGATTGCCGGAGCATAAAAATGGCCGCGATATTCCAGCAGGAAGGGTTTGTCATTGGCGATGAAATTGGCGCCCATGCTGATGACGAAGATGATGGCGAACAGGATCAGCGAGACCCGGCCGCGCCGATGGGCGCGGAAGATGGCGAACCGTCTTTGCCATAACGGCGATAGGCGCATAGAGTCTCCCTTTTGTCCGCCCTTTTAGCGCGGATTTGGGGCCTTGATAGTGCAGAGTTACGATGTTGTGGTGATCGGCGCCGGGGCGGCGGGGCTGTTATGTGCCGCCGTGGCAGCCAAGCGGGGCAAGCGCGTGCTGGTATTGGAGCATGGGCCGAAGCCGGGGGCAAAGATTCTCATCTCCGGCGGCGGGCGGTGTAATTTCACCAATCGCGACGTGCGCGCGGAGCATTTTATCTCCGGCAACCGGCATTTCTGCAAATCGGCTCTGGCGGGGTTTTCGCCGCGCGATTTCATCGCCTTGGTGGAAGCGAAGGGCATTGCCTACCATGAAAAAACATTGGGGCAGTTGTTCTGTGACGGCTCCGCCTCCCAGATTTTGGACATGTTGCTGGCCGATTGCCGGGAAGCGGGCGCTGAACTGCTTCTGGACTGCACGGTGACAGGGGTGAGCAAGGACGGGAAATTCCGCCTGGAAACCAGCCAGGGCTTGGTTGAAGGCACAGCCCTGGTTTTGGCGACCGGCGGGCTTTCCATCCCGAAAATGGGGGCAACCGGTTTTGCCTATGACGTCGCGCGGCAGTTTGGCTTGCAAGTGACGCAACCCCGGCCTGGCCTGGTGCCCTTGACGATCGCCGGCGAGAAATGGGCCTGGATGCAGGGGTTGAGCGGCGTTTCGTTCGAGGCGGTCGCGCAATGCGGGCGCAAGGCGTTCAGGGAGCAGGTGTTGTTCACCCATCGCGGCCTGTCCGGGCCAGCGATTTTGCAACTATCCTCCTATTGGCAGGAAGGGACAAAAATTCTGCTGGATATGCTCCCCGGCCAAGATACATACGGTTTTTTGCTGGAGCGCAAGGCAAGCCGCCCGAGGGCCGAATTGAAGACGATTCTCGGGGAAAAACTCCCCGCAAGGCTGGCGCATGCGCTGCTGCAGCCGCCTTACGCCAACCAGATCATCGGCGACATGCCAAACAAGGCCCTCAAGGCTGTCGCGGAGATGATCGCGCGTTTTGAAGTGACTCCCTCGGGCACCGAAGGTTTTGCCAAGGCCGAGGTGACGCTGGGCGGTGTGGATACCGATGGGTTATCCTCAAAGACCATGGAGGCCAGCGCCGTGCCGGGCCTGTATGTGATTGGCGAGGCCGTGGATGTAACCGGCTGGCTGGGCGGATATAATTTCCAATGGGCTTGGTCCTCCGGCTTTGCGGCCGGAAGAGCGGTGTGAACCGCTTAACCGCACTTCATTTGACATTTCTGGCGCTTGTGATGACATGGGCCATACCGAGGGGTGTTTCGGAAGAAACTGAGAGGTCGCATGGGCAAGTTCCCGCCGCGACAAACCCTTTGAACCTGATCCGGATCATACCGGCGGAGGGACGGGGACCAGCAGCTTCTTTGCTCCCGCTCTCTGATTTTGAAGAGGGCGTTTGAGATGACACTGCAGAGCAAACCCAATTCCGTAACGACGGGCCCCATCATCGGCAGCCGGAAAATATATTCCGCCCCTTCAGGCCACGCCGATATTCTGGTGCCGTTCAGGGAGGTGATGCTGCATCCCACCGCCAAAGAGCCGCCTTTGCAGCTCTACGACACCTCCGGCCCCTACACCGAACTGGGCGTGCAGATCGACCTGGATGCCGGGCTGCAGCAGCCGCGGGCGAGCTGGCTTGCCAAACGCGGCTTTGCCAATGCCGCCGGCCGGGCCGTGACTGAAGCCGATAACGGGTTCGTGCCGGTGGAAAAATTGGTGCCGCATTGCCCGGCGTCGCACGGCATCCGCGTGGGCGCCCCGGGCCAACATGTCACGCAATATGAGTTCGCCAGAGCCGGGATCGTCACCGAGGAGATGATCTACGTCGCGCACCGGGAAAATCTCGGCCGCGCCAAGGCGCACGCCCAAGCCTCCAAATTCCGTGCCGATGGCGAAGATTTCGGCGCCGAAATTCCGGAATTCGTCACCCCGGAATTCGTCCGCGCTGAAATTGCCGCCGGCCGCGCCATCATCCCGGCCAACATCAACCATCCGGAACTGGAGCCGGTGATCATCGGCCGCAATTTCCTGGTGAAAATCAACGCCAATATCGGTAACTCGGCGGTCACTTCCGGGGCGGCCGAGGAGGTGGAAAAGCTCGTCTGGGCGATCCGCTGGGGCGCGGATACGGTGATGGACCTCTCCACCGGCCGCAACATTCACAATATTCGCGGCTGGATCCTGCGCAATGCGCCGGTGCCCATCGGCACCGTGCCGATCTACCAGGCGCTGGAAAAAGTCGGCGGCGAAGCCGACAAGCTGGATTGGGAAGTGTTCAAAGACACCCTCATCGAGCAGGCTGAGCAGGGCGTGGATTATTTCACCATCCATGCCGGCGTGCGCCTGGCCTATATTCCGCTCACCGCCAGCCGGGTCACCGGCATCGTCTCGCGCGGCGGCTCGATCATGGCGCATTGGTGCCTCTCGCATCATCGCGAGAGCTTCCTGTACGAACATTTCGGCGACATCTGCGATATCATGCGCAAATACGACGTCTCCTTCTCGCTCGGCGACGGGCTGCGCCCCGGCTCAAACGCGGACGCCAATGACGCCGCGCAGTTTGCCGAGCTGGAAACTTTGGGCGAGCTGACCAAGGTAGCCTGGGAAAAGGGCTGCCAGGTGATGATCGAAGGCCCCGGCCATGTGCCCATGCACAAGATCAAGGCCAATATGGATAAGCAGTTGAAGGTCTGCCACGAGGCGCCGTTTTACACGCTCGGGCCGCTCACGACCGATATCGCGCCGGGCTATGACCATATCACCTCGGCGATCGGCGCCGCGATGATCGGCTGGTTCGGCACCGCTATGCTTTGCTACGTCACGCCCAAGGAGCATCTGGGTCTGCCGAATCGCGAGGACGTGAAAGCCGGCGTGATTACCTACCGCCTGGCCGCCCATGCGGCGGATCTGGCGAAGGGTCATCCTTCGGCGCGGCTGCGCGATGATGCGGTTTCACGCGCCCGGTTCGAATTCCGCTGGGAGGATCAGTTCAATTTGAGCCTCGATCCGGACACGGCGCGCAATTTTCATGACGAAACACTGCCGAAAGAGGCGCATAAAACAGCGCATTTCTGCTCCATGTGCGGCCCGAAATTCTGCTCGATGAAAATCAGCCACGACATCCGCGACGAAGCGGAGCGCGTGGCCGGGCTGGAGAGCCAGAAGGAGGCGTATAAGGAGGCCGGAAGCCAGATTTATATTCCGGCCGAAGCGGCGGAATGAATGCGTTATGATCGTTGTTCATCACCTGGAGAATTCGCGATCGCAGCGTATCCTGTGGTTGCTGGAAGAGCTTGGCCTGCCTTACGAGATCGTGAACTACAAGCGCGGCAGGATGATGGCGGCGCCGCTGGAGATGAAGCGTATTCATCCGCTTGGCAAGTCGCCTATCATCGAGGATGAAGGGATCGTCGTCGCCGAGACCGGCGCGATCATTGAATATATTGTCGAAAAAGCCGGTGGCAGGCTGGGGCCGCCGGCCGAAGCCGATGACGCGCGGCGCTATCGTTTTTTCCTGCATTATGCGGAAGGTTCGGTGATGACGACGCTGCTCATGCGGATGGTGATCGGGATGGTTCCGCTGCTCGGGCGGGCGGGAAAGAAGATGTTCCAGCCGATGATCGACACCCATCTCGGCTATATCGAGACGGAGCTGGCGGCGAGGCCATGGTTCGCCGGGGAGGAATTTACCGCGGCCGATACGATGATGAGTTTTCCGCTGGAATTCGCGGCAAGCCGCGTGGATGGGCTAAACGGCCGGCCCGCGACTTCCGCCTGGCTCGATAAAATCCACGCCCGGCCCGCTTATCGCGCGGCGCTCGAGCGGGGTGGTCCATACGATTTTGTAGGGAAGTAGGGCGGAAAAGCGAAGCGCCTTCCACCGCTCTGCCTGCATCCCCACCAGGCCCATCCGCAAAGCCGGCGTTGATTGAACTGCTCTCCCGTTAAATTGGCTGTTCCAACACCGCCCAAATATCATTACGATAAGCAGATGATAAAAATATACAGGCCGGCATGGGGGTGCGGCACCAAAACTGGCGGATAACGCTGCGCTTTTTCGCCCTACGCGTGCTCCAACTCCGTCATTCCGGCGAAGGCCATCCACGTCTTTTCTTCAGCAAGGCGCAAGAGGATGGTTAAGTCGTGGATGCGCCTGCGCCGGCATGACGGAGTGGATGGGTCAGACCCTATGCGCCTTGGTATTAGCGCCCCATCTCCGCTAGCTATGCGTGAATCATGTGCCGCCGGCATTGTCGGTTGACAGGCTAAGGGCTGGAGAAGCCATGCGAGACGACCGGCACGGACAGCCCGTAATTCTGTGCGCTTAGCAACGCGCCGCCGATGCCGAAATGCGGCCCGCTTGCGGATACCGGGCTCCGCGGTGCCCGGCCGCCATCAACCCGCGTGAAATCGGCGGATTGCGAGCGTTGCAAGGGATTTTCGGCTGCAGTTTTCGTTACTTCAGGCCGTAGAAACGCCATCGCCGCGGAGCCGACGCCCTTGCTCAGATAGGACCCAACCCCGAAAGGGCCGCCGGGG
>JAMFRY010000259.1 GCA_026225015.1 Alphaproteobacteria bacterium | reverse complement strand
TCCACAGGAACAGGCCGAGCACAGCCACGACGATGCCGCCCAGTATGAAGGGATATCCTGCTTTATGCGGCGGGGAGATGACGGTTTTGACGGATTCGGCGATGTTCATGCGCCGAGTCTAGCGCAACGGCTCAGGTTTTAGAACCAGCCAGCTTTGACGATTGCGGTACGAAGTTGCAAAAGCACCGCATCTGAAACTCAACCGAATATCAAACTGCGAGCATTTCATGAGCGTTGCGCAACCTAATTCTCAATCCACGCAGGATCGCAGCCGAGGGTTCGGCCGGGTCGGCATCTGGTCCATGGAATTGCGTTTTGGTGATCCCGCCCTGGCCGCGGATGCCGCGAGGCAAGTGGAGGCGCTGGGGTATGGCGCGATCTGGGTGCCGGGCGGTGTTGGCGGCGACGTGCTGGGCGATATCGAACGGCTGCTCCATGCCACCCAAAAGATCAAATTCGCCACCGGCATTCTCAACATCTACCGCCAGGATGCCGCCTATGTCGCAGCTTGGTGGAATGCCAAGCCTGCCGAAATCCATGAACGCACCCTGCTCGGCATCGGGGTCAGCCACGCCTCCCTGATCGGCACGGAATATCGCAAGCCCCTCGGCGCCATGAAGGATTATCTCGACGCGCTGGACAGAGCCGGTGTGCCCGCCGAGCGGCGCTGCCTGGCGGCTTTGGGTCCCAAAATGCTGGAATTGGCCCGCGGCCGCTCCGCCGGCGCGCATCCTTATCTGGTCACCCCCGAACACACGGCGCAGGCGCGGGCAATTCTGGGCCCGGATGCTTTTCTGGCGCCCGAGCTTGGCGTGGTGCTTGAAACCGATCCTGCCAAGGCACGCGCGTTGGCGCGTACGGCCGTGGAGCCCTACTTGGTAATGCCCAATTACGCGAATAACTGGCGCCGCCTGGGCTTCTCCGACCCGGAAATCACCGGCGCGGTCGATCGCCTGATCGACAGCCTGTTCGCCTGGGGGTCGGCCGAGCAGATCGCCGCGCGGGTGCAGCAATTCCACGCCGCCGGCGCCGACCATGTTTGCCTACAGGTTTTGCACCCAGGCAGCGCGACCATGACGCCGCCGCTGGCGCAATACCGCGCTTTGGCCGACGTCCTAACTCTCTGAAAATCCAGTAGGAATCGTAGGATGGGTTGAGCGCGAAGCCCATCAACGCCTCCTAACCCCCTACTTCGCCGCCGGAATCGCAAACGCCTGCCCAGGGAAGATCAGGTTCGGATTACGGATGATTTTGGCATTGGCGCTGTAGATCAGCGTGTAGAGTATGCCGTGCCCATAAATATGCCGGGCGATCAGCCAAAGATTCTGGCCTGGCGCAATGACGACATGGCCCTCGGCCATCGCGGTTTTGAGCGTTTCCAGCGCGAATGGCGCGGAAATCGGCGGGCTGCCGGGCCTGGTTTCGTCCGTCATCTGAAGCATGCCGCTATTTGCGGGCACGCTGGCGCTGAACGACCAGCGTCCGTCCGGCCCGGCTACGGCGGTGCCCAGCGTCACGTTGTCGAGGGAGAGCGAAATACGGTCGCCATCAGGCGCGGTGCCGGAAAAGACGGCATGGCCATTGGCGTCGTAATCGACGGAACCGATGCCAAGCGAGCCCGGAATCGGACCCTGACCGGAGACGATCCGCGAGCCGGCAGGCCCGGTAATAACGGTGAGAGACTGGCCGGTGGGACTGGCAGCGACATTCACCGAGGCGCTGGTCTCTCCATGGATCACCTCGCCATCGGGCAGCGTTTCCGAAAGGGTAAGTTGATGCGCGCCTGGCGGCAGCGCGGCGCCGGGGACAAAGGCGAAGGCGCCGCTGTCATCCGCGCTGACCATGCCGAGCAGGGTATTTCCGTCTTTGATCGTCACGACGGCGCCGGCATCGGCACGGCCGGCGATCACGGCATTGCCTAATGAATCGACCCGGACAATATCGAATTGCGGGCCGGTGTTAGCCACGATTCGGGCAGGGGCAGGGGCAGGCGCCGCACTGGGCGCTGCCGCCGGCGGTTCCAGCGGGGCGTTGGAATAGATGTAGGCGCCGATGGCCCCTACCACGACCAGCACGGCGACAATGATTGTGCCACGAAATCCGTTATTTTTCGCCATTATTTCTCAACCGCCTTGCAGGTGGCCGCCCCTTGCTTGCCTCAATCGCTCCACCCTGCCACGAAAGCGGGGGGCGCCGGAAGGCGTGCCAGGATCGAGAGAGATATTATTGCCATCATGGGTAAATTTGCAGTCACGGTATTTTGCGGTTCTTCCCCGGGCGTGGACCCGGCCTATGCCGAGAGCGCGCGGGAACTAGGCATTGGTCTGGCGCAGCACGGCATGAGCCTGGTCTTCGGCGGCGGAAATGTCGGGTTGATGGGGGTGGTGGCCGGCGCCGCCTTGCATGAGGGCGCGCATGTCACCGGCATCATCCCGGATTTTCTGCGCCAGCGCGAGGTCGAGTTCCCCGGCCTCTCCGAACTGATCGTCACCGATTCCATGCATACCCGCAAACGCCGGCTGTTCGCGCTGGCGCAGGCTTTCGTGGTGATGCCGGGCGGGCTTGGCACCTTCGATGAGACCATCGAGATTCTCACCTGGAAGCAACTCGGCCGTCACAATAAGCCTGTCATTCTGTGCGATATTTTGGGCTGGGCGCAGCCTTTCGTAACTCTGGTCGAGCAGACCGTTTCACGCGGATTTGCGCGCGATTCCGCCCGGGAGTTATTCGAGGTCTCGGCCAGTGTTGCGAACACGCTGGCGCGGCTGGACGAATTGCGGAACATTGACCTGCCGAATAAACCTACTCTCCCTGTAGACAAATAACCCGCTTCCGGGCATTTAGGCGGCATCGCGGTTTGAACGAGGAGGAGAAAAGTATGAGCATACAGCTTGGCCAGATTGCGCCGGATTTCGAGCAGGATTCCAGCGCCGGCAAAATTAAATTCTACGATTATCTGGGTTCGTCCTGGGGCATCTTGTTCAGCCATCCCAAGGATTACACACCGGTTTGCACGACCGAACTGGCCGAAGTGGCGCGCCTTGCGCCGGAATGGCAGAAGCGCAACGTAAAAGTGCTGGGTCTTTCGGTGGACACCACCGAGCGCCATGGCGGCTGGGAGAAGGATATCGAGGAGACCCAGGGCCAGAAGGTCAATTTCCCCATCATCGCGGACCATGACAAAAAGGTTTCCGATCTTTACGGGCTGATCCACCCGGAAGCCGACCCAGCCGTGACGGTTCGCTCGGTCTTCATCATCGACCCGAACAGGAAAGTGCGGCTGATCATCACCTACCCGCCCTCCACCGGCCGCAATTTCGATGAGATCTTGCGCGTGGTGGACAGCCTGCAACTCACCGACGCCCATAAGGTGGCGACCCCGGTGAACTGGAAAAACGGTGACGATGTCATCATCGTGCCTTCGCTTTCCGATGACGACGCCAAAACCCGTTTCCCCGAAGGCTGGAAGACGCTGAAACCCTATCTGCGGGTGGTGAAGCAGCCCAAGCTGCCGCATAACGCCTAAACCCGGCGAACCAGTCCAGCAAGGCGCGCGGCAAGTTGCGCGCCTTGCTGGCTCTGGGTCGACCACCACCCCACACGTCATGCCGGCACAGGCCGGTGTGACGGGTTTGGGGCTTCGGAGAGTCAATTACAAAGCCGCTTGGTACTTGCTTTGACGCAGATCGTAAATTCTTGAAGGCTTTGTAACCCGAAGCCTTGTGTCATCGAAGCTTCACACTACTGTCATTGCTTTGTCATGAAGGGCGCTTATGGAGGCGCACATGAAAGCAGCGAGTCACCAATCTATGACGCAAACGAGTCTGCCGGCCGGGTTAGCGTCACCCCTCATTGATGAGGCCGCGCGGGTTTCAATCCGCAACTTGAATTTTTACTACGGCGCGACCCATGCGTTGAAGGATATCAACATCGATTACGCCGATCGCAAAACAACGGCGATGATCGGGCCATCGGGCTGCGGCAAATCCACCCTGCTCAGGGTTTTGAACCGGATGTACGATTTATATCCAGGCCAGCGCGCCGAGGGTGAGGTTCTGATCGGCGGGGAGAACATCGTCGCCCCCGGCCAGAATTTGAATCAACTGCGCCGCCGGGTCGGCATGGTGTTTCAAAAGCCGACACCCTTTCCGAAATCGATTTATGAAAACGTGATTTTCGGCGTAAGGCTGCACGAGAAGCTTTCCAAATCCGAGCTGGATGAGCGGGTGGAATGGGCCTTGACCCGCGCCGCTCTGTGGAACGAGGTCAAGGACCGGCTTTCCGCCTCCGCCATCGGTCTCTCCGGCGGGCAGCAGCAACGGCTATGCATCGCGCGCTCGATCGCGGTGCGCCCGGAGGTTCTGCTCCTCGATGAGCCGACCAGCGCGCTGGACCCGATCAGCACTCTGAAAATCGAAGAGCTGATCGATGAATTGAAGCGCGATTTCACCATCATCATCGTGACCCATAACATGCAGCAGGCGGGCCGCTGCGCCGATGCCGTGGCGTTTTTCTATCTGGGCGAACTGGTCGAAGTTGGCCCCGCGAGCCAGATTTTCACCGCCCCGCGGGAGCGGCGGACCCAGGAATATATTACCGGCCGGTTTGGCTAAGGAGCAGAAACATGGCCGAAGAACCCAAACATATCGTCAGCAGTTTCGAAGCGGATCTGAAGCGGCTGCGCGACATGATCGCCGCGATGGGCGGCCTGGTCGAGCAGGCCGTGACCGACGCCATGACGGCGCTGCTCGATCACGACCCTGACATCGCGACCAGAGTTGTGGAAAACGATCCGAAAATCGACGCCCAGGAACGCCAGGTGGAACAATTCGCGGTCACCTTGCTGGCCTTGCGGCAGCCGGTGGCTGATGATCTCCGGCAGGTGGTATCGGCGCTGAAAGTGATCACCGATCTGGAGCGGATCGGCGACTACGCCGCCAATATCGCCAAGCGCAGCCTGGTGATCAACCGCGTGGCGCAGAATTTCGCGCTCAGCGGCCTTGGCCAGATGGCCCTGCTGGTGCAGCAGAATCTTAAAACCTCCATCGATGCGGTGGGCGAGGCCGACCCGCAAAAGGCGATTGCGGTATGGCGCGCCGATCAGGTGGTGGATGATCTGTACAACACCATTTTCCGCGAATTGATCACCTATATGATGGAGGATGCGCGCAGCATCTCGGCCTGCGCGCATTTGCTGTTCATCGCAAAAAACCTTGAGCGAATCGGCGACCATGCGACCAATATCGCGGAGCTTACCTATTATGCGGTGACGGGTCAGAGCCTGCCGGATTTCCGTCCGAAAGGCGACCTGACCTCCGCCTATTTCCACGCCGCGCCCAGCGGACAGTGAAACTGGGCAGTGAATGAGTTTTCGGCCATGAACGAAGTGAACAAGCCCTATGTGCTGATCGTCGAGGATGAAGCGCCGCTGGTGACGTTGCTGCGCTATAATCTCGAAAAACAGGGTTTCCGGGTCGAGGATGCCGGCGATGGCGGCGAGGCCTTGACCCGGATTACCGAAGCACCGCCGGATTTGCTGCTGCTGGATTGGATGCTGCCAACCGTATCGGGCATCGAGGTGTGCCGGCAGCTGCGGCGTAGGCCGGCCACCCGAACTTTGCCGATCATCATGCTCACCGCACGCGCCGAGGACCAGGATGCGGTGCGCGGGCTGGATACCGGGGCGGATGACTATATCACCAAGCCGTTTTCTACCGAGGCGCTGATCGCCCGAATCCGTGCGCTGCTGCGGCGCTCTGGTACGGTGCCAACCAAGTTGAAGTTGAATTTTCATGATATTTCGCTGGATCCTGCATCGCATCGCGTGCAGCGCAACGGCAGGGTGCTGCATCTGGGCCCGACCGAATTCCGCCTGCTGGAATTTTTTCTTCGCCACCCTAAGCGGGTGTTTTCGCGTGAGGATGTGCTCAATGCCGTTTGGGGCCGTGACATCCATGTGGAGCCTAGGACCGTGGATGTACATATCCGCCGGCTGCGCAAGGCCATTAACGGGCCGGGCGAAACCGATATTGTCCGCACCGTTCGCGCTGCCGGCTATGCGCTGGATCTGGATGCCGTGGCCGGACTTAATTAAGCAGGGAGCTAATTGAAAACGAACTTCTTCGACAGGAAATAGTTGAAGAACATTCCCGCCACGGAACCCGCGATGATCGCAAGCACCGGCTGGCTGTGGCAAAGCGGGCTGATTGAGATAAGCGTGAAAAATGTTCCGCGATTGAAAATAAAACCGATGAAATTGGCGAGCAGAAAGCGCAGGAGTTGATGATGCGCGGCGATATGTTCGAGATGACGGAAGGTCCAGAGCCGGTTGACCGCCCAATTGGCGGCGCCTGCCACAAGAAACCCGCAAGCGCCGGCAATATACAGCCCGGCGACATATCTCAGCGCATATACCGTTGCCGTGTCCCAACAAAATCCCGAGAGGCCGACGATACCGAAACGAATAAAATCCGGATTGATTCCGGAACGCGCCAGCAGGGTGACAATGGCATCAAGGCCGTGGATAAGGGGTTTGGTAAAGCCGCGATGCATGGGCGGGAGCTATCGGCTTTACGGCGTTTCAACAAGGGGCCCGGGCTTCACGCCTGCCCCGCCAAATA
This sequence comes from Alphaproteobacteria bacterium, assembly GCA_026225015.1. GTDB lineage: Bacteria > Pseudomonadota > Alphaproteobacteria > Acetobacterales > Acetobacteraceae > Acidocella. The sequence goes on along the minus strand of JAMFRY010000259.1, from coordinate 588 downwards.
GCCGCAGAACTTGCTTGATCTCGGTCAAAATACATCCTAAAGTTGTTTAGAACAAAAAATGAACGATTGGTTAACAGCTTCATAAAAATCGTGTTGCTAATATGTTCTATTCATGTGAGCTTAAGATGATCTTGCCGATTCGCGGCATTTTTGGCGGTTCAACCTTTCCTGAGGACGAGTGATGGCAATTTCTGCAGCAGGGCAAAAGCGGCGTTTGGCGGCGGTGGGCGAGGTGTCCGAGGCGGCGGAACATAGTTCGGCGCGCAAGCCCGATTTGGAAAAAAACAAGGCGCTGGATGCGGCGATGGCGCAGATCGAACGCGCCTTCGGCAAAGGTTCGATCATGCGGATGGGCTCGAAGGGCACCGGGGAAGCCATCGAGGTCATCTCTTCGGGCTCGCTCGGGCTGGACTTGGCGCTCGGGATCGGCGGCTTGCCGAAGGGCAGGGTGATCGAGATTTACGGGCCGGAGAGCTCCGGCAAAACCACGCTGGCGCTGCACGCCATTGCCGAGGCGCAGAAAAAAGGCGGGGTCTGCGCCTTTATCGATGCCGAACACGCGCTGGACCCGACCTATGCGCGCAAGCT
>JAMFRY010000258.1 GCA_026225015.1 Alphaproteobacteria bacterium | reverse complement strand
GGTCATGCTGGCGCGGCGGTTGGGGTTGAGCTCCGAACGCAGATAGAATTCGCGCGACGGATCATTCAGCACCAGCGCCCGGCAATGGGCGAGCGCGGTCTCGGAAATATCGACGCCGACATAGCGGGGAACCTTCAGCCGCTGCATGAAGCTGCCATCCCCGCAGCCGTAATCCAGCAGATCGAGCACGTTATTCTGAAGCGTGAAGGCGTTGATGAAATCGACCTTGAAATTGGCCAGGCGGCCATAAGAACCGGCGCCAGTATTGCCGCCGCTCTGATAAACCTGCTTCCAATAGGCAATCGGGTTGAAGCTGTTCACGGGAGTCATCCCTTCGCTCATGCCCTGATTTTGGCGCCAAAAGGTTAACAAAACCCTTCCGGAAGGGTTAATTCCTTGCCCGCTTGACTGGCGCGAGCGCCAAGCGCAGAGGAAGACCAGAAGATCGGTTCCGCCGTGCTGCGAGGGTTCGCACCACGGCGTGTTTTCTGTTGTGGGGTAGGTTGCTCATGTTCGACTCGCTGTCGGGCAAATTTTCGGACGTTTTTGACAAGCTCCGCCGCCGCGGGAGCCTGAACGAGGCCGACGTGTCCGACGCGCTGCGGGAAATCCGCCTGGCGCTGCTGGATGCCGACGTGGCTCTGCCAGTGGTGCGGGATTTCATAGCACGGGTTCGGGAACGAGCGGTGGGCGCGGAAGTGCTGCGCTCGGTCTCGCCTGGGCAGATGGTGGTGAAAATCGTCAACGACGCGCTGGTAGATGCGCTGGGCGGCACCGCCGTGCCGCTAAACCTGGCCGCGCCGGCGCCGATTCCGATTCTGATGGTGGGATTGCAAGGCTCAGGCAAAACCACGACCTCCGGCAAGATTGCTTTGCGCCTGCGAACGCGGGAGCGGAGAAAAATACTGCTGGCCAGCCTGGATACGCAAAGGCCGGCGGCGCAGCAACAATTGGAGCAGCTGGCGCAACGGGCGCAGGTGACAAGCCTGCCGATCATCGCCGGGCAGACGCCGATGCAGATCGCGCAACGGGCGATGGATACCGCAAGGCGGGAAATCTACGATGTCGTGATCCTGGACACGGCCGGCCGGCTTTCGATCGATCTCACCTTGATGGAAGAGGTAAAGGCGATCCGCTTTGCGGTGAACCCGGTGGAGACGCTGCTGGTGGTCGATGCGATGACCGGCCAGGATGCGGTGGCGACCGCGACCGCCTTTAACGAGGCGCTGGGGATTACCGGCATCGTGATGACCAGGCTGGATGGCGATTCCCGCGGGGGTGCTGCGCTTTCCATGCGGGCGGTGACCGGCGCGCCGATCAAGCTGGTCGGCACCGGCGAGAAACTGGATGCGCTGGATAATTTCGACCCCGAGCGCGTGGCCGGGCGCATTCTCGGCATGGGCGATATCGTCGGCCTGGTCGAGCGGGCGGCGGAGAATATCGATCAGGCGGAGGCCGAAAAACTCGCCAAAAAAATGGCGAAGGGCAAGTTCGATCTGGAGGATTATGCGTCGCAGTTGAAGCAGATCGCCAAAATGGGCTCACTTTCAGGAATCTTGGGCATGCTGCCGGGCGTGGGGAAAATCAAGAAGCAGCTTGAAGACGCCAATCTTGAAACCACCATGTTCAAGCGTCATGCGGCGATCATCGGCTCGATGACAATTGCCGAGCGGCGCAACCCGGACTTGCTGAAAGCCAGCCGGAAGAAGCGCGTGGCGGCCGGTTCCGGCACTTCCGTGCAGGAGGTGAACAAGCTGCTCAAACAGTTTGAAGAAATGTCCACCATGATGAAGCGCATGAACAAGATGGGCGGCCAGGCTGCCATGATGCGCCAGATGCAGGCGGCAATGAGCGGCCAAGGACCGAGAGGCGGGAGGCGCCCGTTCTAACCCGGGCCGTCCCAGCGCAAGAAGTTTTTACTTTAATTTTTATGTGGAGTTGATTGAATGTCTTTAAAAATCCGTCTCGCCCGCGCCGGCGCAAAAAAGCGTCCCTTCTACCATATCGTGGTAGCGGATGCGAACAGCCCGCGTGATGGCAAGTTCATCGAGCGCGTCGGCACCTATAACCCGATGCTGCCGCAGGACCATGCCGAGCGCGTAACGCTGGTGACCGAGCGCTTGACGCATTGGATTTCCAATGGCGCGCAGGCCACTGACCGGGTGGCGCGTTTCCTCGGCAAGGCCGGGCTGATCAAGCCGCCGGTCTATGCCGAGCAGCCGAAGCAGTCGGCGCCGAAGAAGAAGGCGGTGGAACGCGCAGCCGAGCGGGCAAAAGCAGTCGCTTCCGCTTGATTAGGGTTTGATGGACGAGCGGTTGATATTGATGGGCGTGATCGGCAAGCCTCATGGCGTGCGGGGCTTGGTGCGGGTGAATGCCTACACCGAAGACCCGCAGGCATTGGCGGATTACGCGCCGCTCACTGACAAAGCCGGGCGGAAGTTTACGCTCGCATGGGTGGGTGAAAACATCGCCCAGCTAACCGAAATCACTCCCGCCGGGCCGCGCAAAATCACCGATCGCAATGCCGCGGAGCGGCTGACCAATACCGGGCTATACGCGCCACGCTCTGCCTTGCCGCAGGCCGAGGAAGACGAATTCTACCTCGCCGATCTGGTCGGGTTGGCGGCGCGCGATGCGAGTGGTGCGGAAATCGGGAAAGTCACCGCGGTGCATGATTATGGCGCCGGAACCAGCCTGGAGATCACCGGTTCTGGCACCGCGATGCTGATACCGTTCACCAAGGCCGCGGTGCCGGTGGTCGATGTTGCGGCCGGTCATGTCGTGGTCGAACCGCCCAGCGAAACAGAAGCGGCGGAAACAGAGGTGACGCCATGACCTGGCGGGCCGATGTGCTGACCCTGTTTCCCGCCATGTTTCCGGGGCCGCTCGGCGACTCCCTGGCCGGCAAGGCGCTGGCGGCGGGAATCTGGTCGATTGCCGCCACCGATATAAGGCAGTTCGGCCTGGGTGTGCATCGCGCTATCGATGACACGCCATTCGGCGGCGGGGCAGGCATGGTGATGCGGGCGGATGTGCTGGATGCCGCCAT
>JAMFRY010000030.1 GCA_026225015.1 Alphaproteobacteria bacterium | reverse complement strand
CTATTTATTAAGGTCGACCTGCAAGAAAGCCGGACCTCAAACAGGGAATGGTGCATTGCGAAGGCGGCGAAGGCGGTGAAGGGCGGCAAGAACAATGCGCGGCCCATCATCATCAAGAAGGAAGAGGTTATCGAAGGCGGCCACCACGGCGGCGCGTGGAAAGTCGCCTACGCCGATTTCGTGACCGCAATGATGGCGTTCTTCCTGCTGATGTGGCTGATCAACGCCACCACGATCACGCAACGGATTGGCCTTGCCGACTATTTCAGCCAGGCCAACGTGCTCAATCGCGGCGCCTCGGGCGAAGGCAAGCCCTTCGGCGGCACCGACCCGTTCGATAGCGGCGCCATGGCGTCGAACAAGGGCACCGTTCAGATCAAGGTGGGCAAGCATCCGCCGCAGGCCATTCATCCGCCGATACCGAACCCGCAAAAATTGCGCCCGCAACAATCTGGCCAAGGTCCCGGCCCTGGCCCAGGCGCCCCCAACAACGCCGCGCAGCAAACCGGCCAAAGGGCCGAACAAGCCGCCTTCCAGGACGCGGCGAAGCAAATGCGCAGCACGATCGATGCCGATAAAAGCCTGGCGCCCTATGCCGGCCAGATCTCCATCAGCGTCACGCCGGACGGTATTAAAGTCCAGATCATCGACTCCCATAACCAGCCCATGTTTGCCGTGGGCTCCGCCGCTCCGACGCCCGCCACCCAGCTCATCCTTTCAAAAATCGCCCCGATCCTCGGCAAGCTGGCGCATCCCATCAGCATTGCCGGCTATACCGATGCGCGCCCCTATACCAGCCTGACCCAGAGCAACTGGCTGCTTTCGGTCGAACGCGCCAACGCCACGCGCGCCGTGCTGTCTGGCAACGGCCTGCCGGAGAGCGACCTTGTGCAGGTCGCCGGCTATGCCGACCGGCAATTGCTGCACCCGGAAGACCCTTTATCCGCTGCCAACCGCCGCATCACGATCACCATCGCCAAGGACCCCACGCCCTCCTTTGGCCCGACCCAATGAACCTGTTGAAAGTTTCTGATCTGTCATGCTGAGTATCGTCGGCGTCGTTATTCTGCTGGTTTGCGTGTTCGGTGTGTTCATCATCACCGGCGGCGCCATCGGCCCGCTTATGGCATCCATGCCCTTCGAGCTGATCACGATCGGCGGCGCCGCCATCAGCGTGATGATTACCGGCAACTCCATGCACGACCTCAAGCACATGATGGGCGGTTTCAAAAAAATCATCTCGGGCGACAAGTATCATAAGACTGATTATGTCGACATGCTCAGCCTGCTCTTCTACCTGGTCAAGCTCGCCTCCACCAAAGGCGCCATGGCGCTGGAGGCGCATATCGAAAATGCCGCGGAGAGCGCGGTCTTCAAGCATTTTCCGAAAATCCTCGCCAACAATCTCGCAACCTGCATGATCTGCGATTATCTGCGCATGGTCGGCATGAATGCCGACGACCCGCACCAGATCGAAGACCTGATGGCAAGGGAACTCAAAAAAAACCTGCATGAAGAACTGCATCCCGCGCACGCCTTGCAAACCATGGCGGATGGGCTGCCGGCGCTGGGCATCGTCGCCGCCGTGCTGGGCGTGATCAAAACCATGGCCAAAATCGCCTCGCCGCCGACCGTGCTGGGCGAGATGATCGGCGATGCGCTCACCGGAACGTTTCTGGGCGTGCTGCTGGCTTATGGCATTGTCGCCCCGTTCTCCGTCCGGCTGCAGGCGGTGGTGCTGGAGGATGCGAAATTCTTCGAAGTCATCCGCGCCGTGCTGGTAGCCCATTTGCACGGCAACGCCCCGCCGGTCAGCGTGGAGACAGGGCGAAAGATGGTGCCGAACCTTTATATGCCGAGTTTTCAGGAGCTGGAAGAAACCCTGCAGGCGCTGCAAATTCCGGCCTGAACCCGTTCCGGGCCTTCTGCCGTCTGATCGGCTGTGGCAAGATTCCTGCCGGTATGGGGCAAGGAGAACGGTAATGAGATTGCGGCGGCGCCAATTGCTGACAGCCATTCCCGCAATGTTGGTGCAGCCCGCACTGGCGCAAACAACGGGTAGCGTCGTAAGCAGGTTTTTCTCGCGGCATGAGCAGGTGACCGGCGGGCATTTCGGGTTCTACGCGCATGACCTCAAAACTGGCCGCATGCTTTCCTGGCGGGAAAACGATCGGTTCGTGATGTGCAGCACGTTCAAAATGTCGCTGGCGGCGTGCGTGCTGGCGCGCGTGGACCGGGGCCAGGAGCACCTGGATCGGTTTATACATTATGGCGCGGCTGATCTGATGGAACATGCCCCGGTGGCACAGGTGAATCTCGGACAAAGCGGCATGACCGTTGCTGCAATGTGCGAGGCGGCCGTTGCGGTCAGCGACAATACCTGCGCCACGAAGCTGCTGGTCAGCATCGGCGGCCCGGCCGCGCTGACAAGGTTCTGGCGCACCATCGGTGATTCTGTCTCTCGGCTGGACCATACCGAACCGAAGCTGAATTTCACGCCGCCGGGCGGTTTGGATGACACCACCACGCCGGCGGCAATGGCCGGCAATCTCCGGCGATTCGTGTTGGGCGACGTGTTGGCCGCCAATTCCCGGCGACTTCTGAGCTCCTGGATGCTGGGCTGTCAGACTGGAACGGACCTGCTACGCGCCGGGCTTACCGGCTGGAGGGTGGCGGATAAAACCGGCAATAACGGCTTGGATGCCCTTGGAGACATTGCCGTGGGATGGCCCCGGCCAGGGCAGGAGGTGGTGATGTCATGCTACACAAGGGGCGGATCGCCGAGCCCGGATTCGTTGCGGCCGATCTTCGCGGATGTCGGACGTCTGGTCGCCCAGCAGTTCGGCCAAGATTGTTAAACCAAAACGAGGCATTTCTTTTTCTCGGCTTACAGCCGGTCGATCGATGCTTCCGGGTGCAGGATCACGACCGGGATCTCGCGCTGGGTTTTCTTCTGATAGTCGTCATAAGGCGGGTAGATTTTCGCCATCAGGTCGAACAGGCGCTGGCGATCGGCTGGCCCGGCGGTTTCCGCCTTGCCGCTATATTTGGCGTCCAATACCTGGAATTTGATGTCAGGGTTGGCATCGAGGTTGAGATACCATTCCGGATTCGCCGGTGCGCCGCCGTTGGAGGCGACGATAACGTAATTCTGGCCGTCTTTGCCGTAAATCAGGGGCAATGTCCGCGGCTTGCCGCTCTTGCGGCCGATGGTTTGCAGGATGAGACAAGGGGTTTGCGGTCCGCCGTCCGGGGTGAAATCCACCAGATGCCCAATTTTTCCGCCCGTTTTCAGATAGGCATCGAGATGGCGGTCGTTCCAATCGGGGCCGCCGGCCCTGAAACTTTCGGTCATTGCCGTCCTCCGTGCAAAAGGTTTTATGACAAGTCGCCTCGCTTGGGCCGGTTTCAAGTCTGGAATTGTTTCAAGTCTCGAATTAATGCGCGCTGAACCTATAGGCAATGGCTTGAGGAGTTGCCGTCTCGGTAAGCGGCACGGCGCCAGGAACGACATAGCACGCCCACCGGACTAATAAACATGTCAGATAGTCTATGTTTTGCTGGCAGCCGGTTGGGCTGGGATGCGATGAGCGAGATGCGGCCGGAAATTCCGGCGCCGGTTGAAGCGATAGAAAAATCGGGCGGCGCCATCCGCTTCGAGCGGCTTGCTCCGGCTTTGGGCGCGGTGGCGCATGGCCTAGTGGGGCACGTCATTGAAAATGCCGTGTCCCACTAGAGTCATATTTAGCGCGCGCCGCCCACCAACCCGCATCCAGTACCCTGCTATTCATCTTGCCATTGCTCTTTTATTTGCAAAAGCTCCGGCAGAATGCGTTCGAACATCTCGACGAGCCGGGGCTCGAAATGGCTTCCCGTCCCCTTGCGAATTTCCGCCATGCTTTCCGCCGGGCTCCAGGATGCCTTATAGGAACGCCGGGAGTTCAAGGCATCAAAAACATCCGCCAGCGCGACGATGCGCGCGGATTCCGGAATTCTCTCGCCCGCCAGCCCGTCCGGGTAGCCGCTGCCATCCCATTTTTCATGGTGAGAACGGGCGATTTCCGCAGCCATCAGGAATAGCTTGGAGTT
>JAMFRY010000257.1 GCA_026225015.1 Alphaproteobacteria bacterium | reverse complement strand
GGGGAGTTTTTCGCGATGATCGCCACCCAGGCAAAGCGCCGGCCGCCTGCGGTCCGGCTGCCGATTGCGCCGTTGGTACCGCTGGCCTGGGTGATGGAGCGGATCGCCGATATTACCGGCAAAACCCCGCTGATGACGACCGAAATCCTTAAAATGGCCCATAAAAAGATGTTTTTCCGCTCCGCCAAGGCCATGCGGGAGCTGGGTTATGCGCCGCGCCCGGCAGCCGAGGCGATTGCCGGTGCGCTCGCGTATTTCGCGGCCGAGGGACTGATCGGATGATCGTTTTTTTGGTCCTGCTGATCTGGCTTTATCTGTATTTCCTGCACGGAGAATTCTGGGAATCCGGTCCGGAATTGCCGCCGGCACTGCCCCTGGAATGCCCGGATGTGGACATTATCGTCCCGGCCCGCGACGAGGCAGGGACGATCGCGCCGGTCATCGCCTCGCTGCTGGCCCAAGATTATCCGGGCAGGTTCCGGGTGATTCTGGTGGACGACAATTCCACCGACGGCACCGCCGCGCTGGCGGGAGAGTCGGCGAATTTGCGCGTCCTTATGGGCGAAAAGAAACCCGACGGCTGGGCCGGCAAATTATGGGCGCTCAGCCAAGGCGCCGCCGCGAGCGCGGCGCCGGTGCTGCTGTTTGCTGACGCCGATATCACCCATGATCCGCGCCATCTCTCCGCCCTGGTAACGCGGCTGAACGCCGCGCCGCGCGTGGATATGGTTTCCGAAATGGTGCGGCTGAACTGTGAAAGCATCGCCGAACAGGCGCTGGTGCCGGCTTTCGTCTATTTCTTCCAGATGCTGTATCCGTTCTCCAAGGTGAACGATCCGTTTTCCCGCGCCGCCGCCGCGGCCGGCGGGACCGTGCTGATAAGGCGGCAGGCTTTGGAGCGGATCGGCGGGATCGAGAAAATAAGAACGGCGCTGATCGATGACATCGCACTTGCCCGCGAGGTGAAGAAGTTCGGGCTGATCTATCTCGGCCATTCCGGCCTTGCAGCTTCCATCCGGCCTTATCCGGAATTTGCCGATATGTTCCGGATGATCTCGCGCAGCGCCTTCACGCAGCTCAATTATTCCGCGTTTGTTCTGGCGGGCACGCTGCTGGGCCTGGCGCTGGTATGGCTGGTGCCGGCCTATGAAACATTGTTCGGTCATGGCTGGCGGTTTCTGTTCGGGCTCGCCGCTTTTGCGATTGCCGCCATCAGCTACCTTCCGACCCTGGCGCGCTATCGGGTTTCGAGATTCTGGGCTCTGGCGTTGCCCTTGATCGCACTGTTTTACATGGCCGCCACCTTCTCCTCGGCGCTGGATTACTGGCGCGGCACCGGCGCGAAATGGAAAAACCGAAGCTATGGGACAAATGTTTTATGAGCGCCATCAACGATAATATCGTTCCCGCGCCGCGGCCGGCGGCGCCCCAGCCCGCCGCACCTGGCCCGGCCGCGTCTCAGCCGGAGACGCCTGAGCCGCCCGCCCCGGAGCCTGCAGCCGCGCCGAATGTCGAAACCTGGTCGGGAAAGGCTCGGGGAGACGAAAACTTCCCCGTCGGCTCCTGGCTGATTCGCAAAAATCTGCGTACGCATGTGCATGCCTTTTACAGCTTCGCACGCAATGCCGACGATATCGCCGACCATGCCGAACTGGCGCCCGAGCAAAAGATCAGCCGCTTGGATCGGATGGAGGAAGTCTTGCTGGGCGCGCAGGAAACCGGTTCGCCTTCTGCCTTGCGTTTGCGGCAGAGTCTTGCGCAAACCGGCGTTTCCGCGATCCATGCGCGCGAATTGCTGGTCGCCTTCCGGCAGGACGCCACCAAGACGCGCTAT
>JAMFRY010000256.1 GCA_026225015.1 Alphaproteobacteria bacterium | reverse complement strand
GGGTCAGGGCGGCGGCGGCGCGCAATGCGGCGAGCTTATCGGCGCCTACGGGTCCGAAGACCCGGGTGAATTCGCCTTCATGCGGCGTGATGACCGCCACCCCGCGCAACCGCTCCGGCGTATTGGCGCAGGCGGTGAGCGCATCGGCATCGGCCAGGATGGTCTTTTGCGCCTTGATCAATGCGTCCAGCTTCTCCCCGGAAGCGGCTACGCCGAGGCCGGGACCACATACCCAAACCTTGCGGCGGGCATCCTGCAGCAATTGCGCAAGCGGGGTGTCGCGAACGATCAGCCCGGCCTCCGGCGGGATAAACATCCGCTCGGTGGCGAGCGTCACCATGCCGGCGCCGCAGCGACGCGCCGCAGCGCAGGCCAGACGCGCGGCGCCGGGCAGGGTGCCGGCGAGCACCGTCACATCGCCGTTGCTGTATTTATGGCCCTGCGCGCCGCGATGCGGGAGCTGCCAGGCCCAAGGTCCGTTGATCCAGGTTTTAGGCGCGACCGAGTCGAGCAGGCTGGCCGGCAGGCCGATATCGGCAAGCTCAACCTCGCCGCACAATGCACGGCCCGGATAGAGCAAGTGGCCCGGTTTCAAGCGGAAAAACGTGACGGTCAACTCGGCCTGCGGAGCAAAACCGCGAACGCCGCCGGTGGCGCCATCCAGCCCGCTCGGCACGTCGATGGCGACGATCCGCCGCGCCGCACGCAATTTGCCGGCAAGCTCGGAGCCGAGATCGCGGCTCAACCCGGCGCCGAACACGGCATCGACCACCAGTTCGGCGCCAGCTACCTGCGCCACGCTGGCATCGTTCGCCTTTATGCAACTAACCGGCCAGCCTGCATTGGCGAGGTAGCGCGCGGTTGCGATGCCGTCTGCCCCATTATTGCCGGGGCCGGCCAGCACCAATACCCGGCACGGGCGGTATTTCCGGCGGATTGCCCTGGCCACCGCTCGGCCGGCCGCCGCGATCAACACCTTCGTGTTGCAGGCCAGGTGATCGACCACGGCCATCTCTTGCGGGGTCAGCAATTCATGCATGGAAATAGCTTGCCATAAACCAAGCATCGGCGGCTACTCTCCCGAAAACAGGAGTTGTGGAATGGCTGGAACTGGAAGCGTGATCGCCGTGGCCCAACAAAAGGGCGGTTCGGGGAAAACCATGCTGGCGGCGCAGCTGGCGGTGGTATTGGCGCAAGCCGGCAACTCCGTCGCGCTGCTGGATATCGACCCGCAAGGCAGCCTGACCATCTGGGGCAAATTGCGCAAGGCGGCGCCGAAGGCAAGTGTTTCGGTGTCCTGCGCGGCGATTTCCGGCTGGCGGCTGGCGGCGGAGTTGGAGAAACTGCGATCGGGCAATGACTTCGTTTTTATCGACACCCCGCCGGTGATCGACAGCGATGCACGGCGGGCGATCCGCGCGGCGGACCTGGTGCTGATCCCGTTGAATCCCTCGCCGCCGGATTTATGGGCGGCCGAGGGGACCATCAAACTCGCGGCCGAGGAGAAGCGCAGAGTCGCTTTGGTCTTCAACCGGGCGCCGGCGGCATCAAGGCTGCGCAAGCGGATGGAGGCTGAAATCGCCGCCCGTGGGTTGACCCTGCTGGAAGCCGCTCTGGCCAATCGCGCCGGCTATGCCAACGCCTTCGCCGATGGGCTGGGGGTGACGGAGGCCGGGCCAACAACGGCCGCGGCGGAAGAGCTGCGGGCATTGGCCGCCTCATTGCAGGCGCAACTTTAGGAAAGATAACCTTAAGTATTATATTCCAACAAGCGAGGTGATCTTAGAATAGTATTAACCATTTAATGCCTGGTACATGATCCCTATTGCCAATGCGCCTTTTTTGAGCCACATTCCGCGCATGGCCGAGGACATCGCGTTTCGGATCGGAAGCTTTGGTTTTTCCAATTGAAACAGGTTACAGCCAGCCGCCAAGTTTAGGGAGCCTTAAAAAAAAGCGCCGTATGGTGCGGCCGGTTTAAGACCGGCTTTTTTTTCCCATCGCTCCGGCGATGCCCCAATCCGCCCCCCGATCAACCCTTGGCAACCCCTGGCACCCCCCTTGGCAACTTCGTCTCAGCCTCTGCGGCGATGGAAGCGCGTGATGGTGACGCTATTCCACACGCCTTCGACCATGAACGGGTCGGCCTTCGCGAAGGACTCGACCTCGGCGCGGCCAGGCGCGTCGATGATGAAAAGCGAGCCGATCATGGTCTCCCCGTCATCGGATTGCAGGGGGCCGGAGAGGATCACCGAAACGCCGTAAATCTGGTCGGCCTCGATGAAGTTACGATGGGCGCTGTAATGCTCCAGGCGACGGGGTAAGGCATCGGTTTTGTCGAGGGCATGAACAGCAAAAAGGGGCATCGTTCTTGAATATCTCCTGAAGTGCGAACATAGATAGCCGGATCGCCGGGGTTTGAGATGGCCTGTCTACGCCACCCAGCTTTGAGCGAATCGCGCGTTGCAACGCCGTTGGGTTGGCAGCCGAATTTACCGGCTCGAATGAGTCCGGTGGATCGCTTGTCGAACGTGGAGCTTGAGGGAAACCGCCATGAAATTATTGCGTTTCGGGGAGCCGGGTCAGGAGCAATGGGGCGCGCTGGATGGCCAGGGCCAGATCCGCAATCTGGCGGATACGCTGGCCGGCATCCTGGGCGATCCGTTAAGTCCGCAATGGCTCGCGCAACTGGCCGCCCATGATATTTCCGCCCTGCCCTTCCTGGAGACCGGCCGCCGCATCGGACCGCCGGTTCCAAGGCCGCTCAATTTCGTTTGCATCGGGCTGAATTACGCCGACCATGCGGCCGAGACCGGCGGCAAAATCCCGAAGGAGCCGATCATCTTCCTGAAATCGCTCTCCGCCTTCAGCGGACCCTATGACGATATCGTGATCCCGCGCGGCTCGAAGAAGACCGATTGGGAGGTGGAGCTGGGCGTGGTGATCGGAACCAAGGCCGCTTCCGTGCCGGAGCATCTGGCGATGGATTATATCGCCGGCTATTGCGTGGTGAACGATGTGAGCGAGCGCGAATATCAGACCGAGCGGGCCGGCACCTGGGACAAGGGCAAAGGCTGCGACAGCTTCGGCCCGGTCGGCCCGTATCTCGTAACCAAGGATGAAGTACCGGACCCGCAGAACCTGAACCTATGGACGGAGGTGGACGGCGTGCGGGTGCAGGACGGCAATACCAAAACCATGATTTTCGACGTGCGGACCCTGGTGGGCTATGTGAGTCATTTCATCACGTTGTATCCGGGTGATATCATCGCCACCGGCACGCCGCCGGGCGTGGGCATGGGGAAAAAGCCCGAACCGGTCTACCTGCGCGCGGGCCAAAGGTTGAAACTCGGCGTGCAGGGGCTGGGCGAACAGCACTACAGGACCATTTCCAACGAGGCGGCAGCGCATGGTGACTGAAATTGCGGAAATAGAGGTGAAGGCCGGGATGGAGGAGAAATTCATCGCCGGCGTGGAATCCAGCAAACCGGTCTTTCTGCGGGCGCCGGGTTGCCATGGGGTTGAGTTGCATCGCTCCATCGAGCATCCAAGGCAATTCCTGCTGCTGGTGCAGTGGGAGTCGGTTGCACATCATCTGGAGCAGTTCCGTAACGCGCCGGATTTTGCGCTCTGGCGCGAAGCGGTGGGGGAGTGTTTCGCGGGCAGCCCGAAGGTGCAGCATACAAGGAAGGTCGTCTCCTGAAAACGGCTGGTTTCACAGCGGCTGCGGCTGGATCTGGCTCAGGCGAACCGTCGATCCGATTGGACATGGACAGAATTCGATCTTCAATTCCCTGCATCGCCCCCGTCTTCCGAAATACGCCGCAATATATATGCCAACCCCTTGCGGCGGCACTTGATTGCGAACTCATTCTGAAACTGGAAACTGCCAATCCGATTCGCTGCTTTAAGGGACGTGGCACCGAGATAGCCATGGCGCGTCTCGCCGACTTAACCAACTTCAAGGCAGCCGTTTGCGCGAGTGCCGGTAATCTGGGGCAGGCGCTCGCCTATAGCGGGCACCGCCGGGGAATTGCCACAACGGTTGTCGCCGGCAGCGCCGCGAACCCAACCAAACTGGAGCGTATACGCGCATTGGGCGCGACCGTGTGCATCGCCGACGGCGACATCGAGGATGCTCGCGATCTGGCGCGGCGGATTGCCGAGCGCGAAGGCGCGTTCCTGCTCGAAGACAGCGAAAACCTCGACACGTGTGTAGGCGCCGGAACAATCGGGATCGAACTTGTCGAGGGGACAAGTCCGGTAGATGCCGTGCTCATGGCGCTCGGAGGCGGCGCCATGGCAACCGGGATAGGCTACGTATTCAAATGCCTTGCTCCGCAGGCCGAAATTGTTGGCGTGCAGCCAAAGGGTGCACCGGCGATGGCATTGTCATGGAGGGCGCGCTCCGTCGTGGCGACGGACCGCGCCGACACGATAGCAGATGGCGTCGCAGGGCGATTTCCTATTCCGGCAGTCCTTGAAGATCTTTTGCTCGTAGCTGACGACGTCGCGTTGGTTGAAGAAGCCAGCATCGTTGAGGGAATGCGACTGCTCTATCGACACGCGGGACTCATCGTGGAGCCGTCGGCAGCGCTTGGCGTGGCAGCGATGCTGGAGAATCGATCCCGCTATCGGGGCAGGCGGGTCGTGACGATCATCTGCGGGTCCAACGTCGTTCCGGCCGATTTTGAGCGATGGGTAAGGTAGCGACCCGTCGATACCTTAATCGGGAAGCAAAGGCCGCATGAAAGTCCGCTCATGGCGGAGCACGCAACCGCTCTCATCGCGGATACGGTCTGCTTCTACAAATGCCGGGTCATGTCCAAACTTCTCACGGTACTGCTCATAGGCAGCCAGGCTGGGGAACGAGAATAACGCCAAAGCGGCATCGCTTGCCCCTTCCCCGGGCAGGAAATAACCATGATGAACGCCGCCGTTCCGGGACACCAGCGCCATCCATCTTTTGGCGAAACGCTCGAAGTCTTCGATCTTCGCCGGATCGACAACATATCGGACAACGCAGGTGATCATCAAAATATTGCCTCAGGCCGGCTGATGGTTGACGCTAACCCCTACGGCCTTATCCCATTTCGGGCCAGCAGGGCGCCGAGTTCGCGGATCACCGGGAACACCTCCTGGTTCAAATTGCTGCCCTGCCGGTCATGCGCGGCCTGCTCGGCTTCCACGATAAAGCGGTCTTCCTTGAATATCCGTTCGGTGAACAAGATCAAAAGCGGCCAGGCGGCGCGCAAGGCGGCATGGCCGAGCGGGTTTTTCGGCCGGTGCACCGAGATGAAGCCAAAGGTGCGGATGGTTCGCTGCTCGGTATCCAGCGGGGTATAGCAGATCCAGAGATCGAAAACCGGCTCACTGCCGCCGGCCGGCAGAATGGAGAGGGTCTGATAGGGATAGACGGTGCGGATCGTCATGACATCCCGGTCATTGACTTTTGCAGAACGCTTGCCACCGAAAATCGCGGCCTCGCCCAAAGGCTGCGCGCCGCCGGTGCGGGCGAAGGTGTATTGCACCTCCAGCCAATCCTCGCCCATGCGGCGGCCAAGATAGCGCGGCCTTACCTGGCCCATGATTTTGCGGTGCATGAACTGGTGGTTCATGTCCATCAGGTTCTCATGCATGAAGCTGTAATGGCAGGCGACCTCGCGGCCGAAGCGCCGGGTTTTATAGGCGGGGTTGCCGGCGGCGCCGAGGCTGGGGAAGCTCTCCGCCGTTGCCAGCGCCGGATTGCCGGGGAAAACGAAGATAAGCCCCGCAACCTCCCGGCAAGGATAGGCGCGCACGCCGTTGGGTAGCTTGCCTTTGCCGAGATAGGGCACGTCCGTGCAGGCGCCTTCGCTGTTATAGGTCCAGCCATGGTAGTGGCAGCGTATCGCGCAGCCGGTGACAACGCCCGCATCCAGCGGCACCTGGCGATGGGCGCAGCGATTCTCCAAGGCGAAGACCGCGGTGGAAGGCGCCCCGGCTTTTGGACGCACCAGCACGATCGGCTCGCCGGCGAAGCGCACCGCCAGCGTTTTGCCGGGTTTAAGTTCGCGCGACCAGGCGAGCGGATACCAGTGATCGGGATGGATTTTCACCCTCCGGAAATCGCCGATGGGGCCATCAACCGGCGGTGCGACCTCAACCGTTTCATCGGCGTTGAAAATGATCGAATCCATATCTCACCTTTAGCGCGCGCTATTCCATGGGTACTGGCAGCTTTGCAAGACTTTGAACATGGGGCGCGGGTTAATCTGTGTTTAACCCAAATCACCCAACGCCGTCACGCAAGGCTGCGCAAAATTTCATTACAATTCTTTTGGCCGGCACCACGTTTCCGCCCCATTCGATCCTATCTTTAGGGGGAACGATTAAGGAGGAATCTCGATGCAACGCTTCATTTCCATCTCGCTTGCCGCCGCCATGGCGATGACGGCCTTAGGTTCCACCCTGGGATCCACGTCCGCTTTGGCGCAGCCCTATCCCGGCGGGCCGCCAGGTCCACCAGGATATTATCGGCCGCCACCACCGCCCTATCGCCCTGGACCGGGTCCGGGACGGCATCAGTGGCGCCGTGGCGACCGTTATTACGGAAACCGTTATGTGGTGGATCACTGGCGCCGTTACGGGCTGCGCCCGCCGCCGCCCGGCTATCAATGGGTGCAAAGCGGCGGCCAGTTCGTGCTGATCGCGGTGGCGAGCGGCGTCATCGCCGACATTATTCTGAACGCCCGCTAGATAGCCATGCCTCGATGCCGGTGGCGCGGCCGCCCGGCATCGGACCACTGAAAACAACAATAAGGAACTTCCCGATGAAACGCTTTTTGAAGTCTTCTGTCGCCGCCGGTATGGCGCTCTCCCTGATCGGCGCGCCGGCAATGGCGCAGCAGGACCAGCACGGGCCGGGCCAGAATGGGCAGCATGAAGTAAGCCATGGCCCGGCGCCGCAACATGAAATGGCCCGGCCCGCTACGAACGAACATGCCACCGTTGGAAGGCAGACGGCGCATGTGGAGCCCCAGCACGAACAGCGGCCGGAGGAACATCAGGTAAACGCCGGCCGCCATGAATGGCATTCCGGCGACCATTATTCCGGCGGCCGCCAGTATGTCAGCAACTGGGACACCTACCATCTGCGGCAGCCGCCGCAGGGTTATGAATGGGTGCAGGATGGCAGCGAGTTTGTGCTGATCGCGGTCGCAAGCGGAATCATAGCTGACGTGATTCTGAACTCGGCCTACCAGTAACGTTCGAGCAGCGCGCCGCTTGCCGGTAAGGATTTCGCGGCGCGCTCTCCAAGTTTCTCCGGGCAAATGATTCCATTTACCCTGCGCTTGATCTGAACGGCGCTTGCTCTAGGCTGCGCTGCATGAACGAAATTCGGCCGATTGCACCGGGCATGGAACGGTTGGAAGCCTTGGCGGCGGTGGAGCGCAAACTGCTCTGGCTCGCCTGCTGGATGATTCACAACGCCAACCATATCCGGCCGAACCGGGACGGGCTGAAGGTGGGTGGCCATCAGGCAAGCTGCGCCTCGGTCACCTCGATCATGACCGCCTTGTATTTCGAGATTCTGCGGCCGCAGGACCGGGTTGCCGTAAAGCCGCATGCCGGGCCGGTGCTGCACGCCATCAACTATCTGTTCGGCCGGCAGAGCGTTGAGAATATGGCCGGGCTGCGGCAGTTCGGCGGCGCCCAGGCCTATCCGTCGCGCGCCAAGGACGGCGCGGAGATCGATTTCTCCACCGGCTCGGTGGGGCTCGGCGTGGCGCTGACCAGCTTCGCTTCGATGATCCAGGATTATGCGCGCGCCCATCGGCTGGTGGAGGAATCCCTGCCACGGGCGCGGCATGTGGCGATCGCCGGCGATGCCGAGCTGGATGAGGGCAACATCTATGAGGCCCTGCTGGAAGGCTGGAAGCATGATGTGCGGGATGTGTGGTGGGTGGTGGATTACAACCGCCAGAGCCTGGATTCGGTGATGCCGGATCGGCTGTTCGGCCGGTTCGAGGGGCTGTTCCGGGATATGGGCTGGCGGGTCGTCTCCTTGAAATATGGCCGGCGGCTGCAGGCGGCCTTCGCGCGGCCGGGCGGCGCGTCGTTGCGCGGCTGGGTCGATGAATGCCCGAACAGCATGTATTCGGCCCTCACCTTCCAGGGCGGTGCGGCCTGGCGGCAAGCGATCCTGGCCGATATGAGCAAAAGCCGCGGCGTGCGCGGCATCATCGACCCGTTGAGCGATGACTCGCTGGCGGCGCTGATGACCAACCTCGCCGGCCACGATCTGGCCACGCTGACCGAGGCCTTCCGCGACGCCGCGCGCTCCGACCAGCCGACTTGTTTTCTGGCCTATACGATCAAGGGCATGGGCCTGCCCTTTGCCGGGCATAAGGACAACCATGCCGGCATGATGACGGTTGATCAGATGGAGGTTTTCAAGGCCGCCATGAAGGTGCGGCCGGGACATGAATGGGACCGTTTCGAAGGGCTCGAACAGCGCCAGGCGATCGAACGCTTCATCGCCGGCGTGCCCTATGCAACGCCATTAACACCCCAAGGCCGGCGCCTGGGCGCGGCTTCGGTTGCCGTGCCGGCGGTTTTGCCGCAGCCCAAGATCACCGGGCGGAAGATGAGCACGCAGGCCGGATTCGGTGAAATCCTCTCCGAAATCGGCCGGGCGCAGGGGG
>JAMFRY010000029.1 GCA_026225015.1 Alphaproteobacteria bacterium | reverse complement strand
GGAGGATACCGCCGCGGAATTCGGCCGCAAGGTGATTCTGGAAGGCTATCTGCCGCCTGAGGACCCGCGCGTGATCAACTTCTCGGTCACCCCCGATCCCGGCGTGATCGAGGCCAATGTGCATCCCGCGCAGAGCTGGGCGGAGCATGTGGAGCGCACCGGGCAGCTTTATGAGGCGGCGCGGGAAGTGGGACTCGCCACCGAGAAATTCATGCTGGATGGAAGGCATGTCGGCACCGGCGGCGGCAATCATGTGGTGATGGGCAGCATTACGCCCACGGACAGCCCGTTTCTGCGGCGGCCGGATCTGCTGAAATCCATGCTGGGATTCTGGCACAACCACCCTTCCCTCTCGTTCTTGTTCAGCGGCTTGTTCATCGGACCTTCCAGCCAGCATCCGCGGGTTGACGAGGCGCGGGAGGATTCGCTGAACGAGCTGGAGATCGCCTTCGCCCAAGTGTCGCCGAACAAGGAAACGCCGCCCTGGATCGTCGACCGGCTGTTCCGCAACATCCTGGCGGACATGACCGGCAACGGCCATCGCACGGAGTTTTGTATCGACAAGATGTATGCGCCCGCCTCGGCTTCCGGGCGGCGCGGCCTGGTGGAATTCCGCGCCTTCGAGATGCCGCCGCATGCCGAGATGTCCGCCGCCCAGGTGCTGCTGATGCGCTCGGCCATCGCCGCCTTCTGGGAAAAACCCTATGAACGGCCGCTGATCCGCTGGGGCACGCGGCTGCACGACCAGTTTTTGCTGCCGCATTACGCCGAAGCGGATTTTGGGGAGTCGCTGGAAGATCTGGAGGCGCTAGGCTTCTCGTTGAAGCGTGAGTGGTTCGATCCGCATTTCGAATTCCGTTTCCCGCAGGTGGGCGAAATCGCTTTGCGCGACATGCGGGTTGAACTGCGGCACGCGCTGGAGCCCTGGCATGTTCTGGGCGAGGAACAAACCTCCGGCGGCACGGCGCGCTATGTGGATAGCTCCGCCGAGCGGCTGCAGGCCAAGGTTTCCGGCTGGATCGACGAGCGCTACACCCTGGCCTGCAACGGTGCGGCCCTGCCGCTGCAACGCACCGAGGTGCCGGGCGAATATGTCGCCGGCGTGCGCTTCAAGGCCTGGCAACCTTATTCGGCGCTGCATCCCACCATCGAGGCGCAGGTGCCGCTGGTGTTCGACGTGTATGATAAATGGTCCGGCCGCAGCATTGGCGGCATGACGCATCATGTCGCGCATCCGGGCGGCCGCGCCTATGACGATTTTCCGGTCAACGCCAATTCGGCGGAAGCCCGCAGGCGTTCGCGCTTCTTCCCGATCGGCCATACGCCTGGCCCGATGGAGGAGCCGAGACCGGTGCAGGGGCCGGAATATCCGCGCACGCTTGATCTGCGCCGCTATGCTTGAAGGGCTGGTCCGGGAGGAACCATCGGCCGCAGTTCTACTTGGAAAAAATGGCTAAAAATGGCGGGCGATCCCTCGGGAGCCCACCCTACGAATTGCTCGGCTGGGCTTCCTACTCTGGACGTGGTGGCGATGCTGCGGCTTAACGATGTAATATTGCCTCTGCAACATAGCCAGGCAGAGCTGCGTGCGGCAATCCTGGTCCGCCTTGGCATCGATGCAGCCGAATTGCTGGAATTTACCGTGTTCCGGCGCGCCTTCGATGCAAGGGCGAAAAACAATATCAAATTGGTCTATGCCATCGATGCGAAACTCCGCGATGAGGGTGCGGTGCTGGCGCGGCGCGATCCTGCCCTTCAGCCCTCGCCGGATACGGCTTACAAATTCGCGGGGCATTTCAGCCATCCGCCGAAATTACGGCCGGTGGTCATCGGCACCGGGCCTTGCGGCATTTTAGCCGGGCTGGTGCTGGCGCAAATGGGACTCGCGCCGATCATTCTGGAGCGCGGCAAAAAAGTGCGGGAGCGCACGAAAGATACCTGGGGATTATGGCGCAAGGGGATATTGAACCCGGAATCCAACGTGCAATTCGGCGAAGGCGGCGCGGGCACGTTTTCCGACG
>JAMFRY010000255.1 GCA_026225015.1 Alphaproteobacteria bacterium | reverse complement strand
GCCGTACGCCAGGATGCGTCGCGCCGCGCCACGCCGGTTCTGGTGCTCACCACCGAAGTGGATGCGGCGAAGAAAAGCCGCGCCAAGGCGGCGGGCGCTACGGGCTGGATTGTCAAGCCGTTCGATCCCGTAAAGCTGGTCGACGCAATCCGCCGCGTTGCGCTCTGACCTAGGGAGATAAAATCTTGGACCCGATGGAAGCCATCAAGCTAACGTTTTTTCAGGAATGCGAGGAAGGTCTTTCCGATCTCGAAACCGGGCTGATGGCGATGGCAGACGGCGCCACGGATTCCGAAACCGTGAATGCGGTTTTTCGGGCTGTGCACTCGATCAAAGGCGGTGCCGGCGCGTTTGCGCTGGACGAGCTAGTGCGCTTTGCGCATGTATTTGAAACAACGCTGGATGCGATGCGCTCCGGCCGTATTCCCGCTTTGCCCGCAAGTCTGGCCATCATGCTGCGCGCCGCCGATGCGCTGGCGGATCTGGTTCACGCGCAGCGTGATGGCGGAAAGGTTGACGACTCCCGTTTGGTGGGCCTCGCAGCGGAATTGGTCCTGTTGATCTCCCCGGGAGCCGCCGCTCCGGGAGCCGCCCCGCCCGCAACCGCAACAATTTCCGCAGCGCCGCAAGCTGCAAAGCCGGAAGCTGCGCCTGCCGATACCGGGGAAATGGAAGGGCTCGATTTTGAACCCTTGCAGGTTGCGCTGGAGGCGCCGGCAAGTCACGGCTGGCGCATAGATTTCAAGCCGCATGCCGATCTATATGCCAAAGGCAATGAGGCCGGGCTGTTATTGCGCGAGCTGGCACGGCTCGGTGATGTTATCGTTGAACTCGACATTTCCGCGGTGCCGGATATCGCCGATCTGGACCCGGAAGGCGCCTATCTCACCTGGCATGTCAGCTTGGGCGGCGAGTGCGACGAACAGGCGATCCGCGACGTGTTTGATTTTGTCGAGGACGAATGCGACCTGACGATTTCATCCACGGCAGATTCCGAGACCTCAAATGTCGCCCAGGAAGCCATCGCCCTGGAAGCGGAGCCGGAATTCGACGTGATGGCGCTGATCAACAAGGCGCAGGCAGCCCTTGCGCAGGACGCGCATCCCGCTGCCATGCCTCAGCCTGCCTTGCCTCAACCGGCCGCGCCTCAGCTGGCCGCATCTCAGCCGCCGCAACACCCGGCGGATGCCGCCCCGGCGAACAAACAGGGCGAGCAAACCGGCGAGCCCGCCATTGGCGCCACCATCCGCGTCGATCTCGACCGTGTGGACCGGCTGATCGATCTGGTCGGCGAACTCGTGATCAACGAGGCCATGCTGTACCAGCGCGCCATGGAGGCGGGGATGACCCGCGCCTCCGCGGTAGGCATGGCACTGGAAGAGCTGGAGCGGCTCACCCATGAGATTCAGGATGGCGTGATGGCCATCCGCGCGCAGCCGGTGCGCTCGGTATTCCAGCGCATGCCGCGGCTGGTGCGCCAGGTTGCGGCGCAAACCGGCAAGCAGGTGCGGCTGGTGACGGAAGGCGAGGGAACCGAGGTCGATAAAACCGTCATCGAACGCCTCGCCGACCCGCTGACGCACATGATCCGCAACGCCATCGACCATGGCCTGGAATCGACTGAGAAGCGCATTGCCGCCGGCAAACCGGCCGAGGGCACGGTGAAGCTGCATGCGCTGCACCGCTCCGGACGGATTGTGATCGAGGTAGGAGATGACGGTGCCGGGATCAACCGCGCCCGTGTGCGAGAAAAGGCCATCCAGAACGGCCTGATCACCGCCGATGCCGTGCTGACCGACGAGGAAACCGACAATCTCATTTTCATGCCGGGATTTTCCACCGCCGATGCGATTTCCGATATTTCCGGGCGCGGCGTGGGCATGGATGTCGTGAAGCGCTCCGTGCAGTCGCTGGGCGGCCGGATCGTCATCACCTCGCGGCCTGGCCTGGGTTCCACCTTTACCTTGAGCCTGCCGCTCACGCTGGCGGTGATGGATGGCATGGTGGTGAAAGCCGGCGGGCAAACCTTGATCATTCCGCTTGGCGCCATTTTGGAAACATTGCAGCCGCGTGCGGAGTCGATGCATACGCTGGGCAGCGATCTGCGGCTGATTTTCATGCGCGGCTCCTATCTGCCGCTGGTTGATGTCGGCGCAGCACTCGGCTTCCGCGCCTGGAGCAATGAAACCGATTCCTGTGTCGCGGTGCTGGTGGAAAATGAAGGCGGGGCGCGCTCCGTGCTGCTGGTTGATGAAATTCTCGGCCAGCGCCAAGTGGTGATCAAAAGCCTCGAAGCCAATTACCGCGCCGTATCGGGCGTGGCCGGCGCTACCGTGATGGGCGATGGCCGGGTGGCGCTGATCCTGGATGTCGATGTCATGGTTACGGAAGCGAATCGTAATTCCGGCGGCGGCCGTCCGGTTGCAGCCTTCCCGGCAGGAAATGCGCCGGCTCCCGAAAAAATTCTTGCTGAAGTGAGTTGATCATGAATGAAACCAAGTCCGAAGACGCT
>JAMFRY010000254.1 GCA_026225015.1 Alphaproteobacteria bacterium | reverse complement strand
GAGAGCGCAATGACCGGCGCATACGGGATGCTGGTCGATCTGAACGCTCCGGAATTGCGTCTGCCGGCGCCGGCAGCGGGCCGCGCCATCGGAATGCTGGACCCGCAGACCGGCGTATGGGCGGCCGCAACCTTTGCCGATGAAACCTTGCGCCGGTTCGACCGGCTCGATGTGGAAGGCTTGCCGGGCACGCTGCTGCTGCTTGGTTTCGCCCGGACGCCAGCCATCGGGCATAACGCGGTGGCGGTGCGGCTGGCGCAGGAACTGCGCGACATCAGCCGGCCCACGGATATTCTCGGCCGAATCGACGCCACCACCTTCGCACTTTGGTGCGACGGCATGGACGATCTGACCGGCGCCGAGCGCGCCGCCCGATTCTGTCAGCGCCTGCCGGCCGAATTGCCTGGCAATCCTTGCCTCTCCGTAGGCCTGGTCGCGCGCTGGCCCGGCAATATGGACGACCCGCAAATTCTGATCAAACGCGCCAGTAAGGCCTTGCAGCAGGCCGAGCACGTCGCGCAAGCAGCGGCGGATGCCGGCAGTTTGGAGCCGGTGGTCAACGGAACTTGGCGGGTCTGGAATCCGCAACACTGAACTCTTAAATGAACGCGCGCAAAACGCTTGTCTCCCGTCCTGCTCTGCCCTAATTCCACGCCATGACCGAACAGCACCCGATCCAACCTGAACCGTTTGAGCCTGTGGCCGAAACAACCCAGGAAATCCTGATGCAGGAAGCGGCCGAGCGCATCAAGGCGCTGGAAGCCGAGCTGCAGGAGACCAAGGATAAATGGCTTCGCGGGCAAGCCGAGATGGCAAATCTGCGCGCCCGCACCGAGCGCGAAGTTAAGGAAGCCAGGCTCTACGCCGTGCAGAAATTCGCCAAGGATGTGGTGGAGGCCGCCGATAACCTGAAGCGCGGGATCGACAGCCTGCCGAAACGCAACGATTCCGAGCCGGAAATCATCACCAAGCTGCGCGACGGTTTTGAGGGGATCGAGCGTTCCTTCGTTGCCTTGCTTGAGCGCAACCAAATCACCCGCTCCGATCCGACCGGCGCGCCCTTCGATGCGAATTTTCACCAGGCGATGGCCGAGCAGGAAACCGGCGAGCATCCGCCCGGCACCGTATTGCAGGCCTGGAGCCAGTCCTGGCTGCTGAATGGCAGACTGCTCCGCCCGGCGATGGTGGTTGTGGCCAAGGCGCCGACAGCGGCGAAAATCGACACCACGGCTTAGGACCCGGCTACGGTTTTTTGTTGGCCAATCCGAAAATTTCGCGCAAAAAACCCGGTGTCAGCGCCGATAGCGGGTTGATTGTCACCTTCGGGTCGGCGAACGGGCCGGCCATGCTGTAGCGCATGGCAAACAGCCCGCCGCCCTTCTCCGGGCTGAACAGCTTGCCGATCAGCGGAATTTTGCCGGGCAGCGTATTCAACGCATAGGCCGGCACCACCGTGCCCTGGATATCATAGCTCCCGGCATCCAGGTCGAGCGTGCCGGAGGCGGTAAAGCCCAGAGAAGCGGAATAGGCCCGGCCGCCATGCAGCGTTATCAGGCCATTTTCGACGGCAAACGGCACCACCATCCGATCGAACTTCAGGCCGGGGCCGGAAGCTGCTTCCGGAATGCCCAGCACCGTCAGCGCCTGCAATATCTTTGCGAAAGCCGGCGCGCCGAACAGGCGGAAATTGGTGATCCGGGTCACGCCGGTCATCGGCGCCGCCGCGCCGTAGAGGCCGGAAAAATCGAGCTTGCCGCCTTTCATGTCATCGAAAGCGCCGATCGCGCGCAGCAACTGGCCGGCATCGGCGGTTTGCAATCGCAGGTTTTCAGCATCGCCGTCCTGGCCGGGACGCGGCGTTATGGTCAATGTCACGGGACTGGCATCAACCAGCGCGGCCGCATTTTCCTGGAAGATGAAATTGCCTGCGCCGTTGCCGTCAAAATTGAAGTCCTGAAACGCGGGGGCGGAACGGTGCGCCAGGATCAGCCGGTCGAAATGGAGGCTGGCATCCCACAGAAATCCCGAAGGCGGCTGCGGTCGAGCCACTCCGGACTGGGCCGCGTTCAGCCGGGCTGGTTTGGCGGACGAGGCGGGCTTTTGCGAAGGGCTGACGACGGCACTCAAGTCCAGCGCGCTGCCGGCCACCCTGATGCGCCATGGCTGGTTTTTGGCGCCGGGCGGCACAATGTTGCCGGAACCCTCGCTGTTGCCGATCCGCACGCGGGAAAGCTCGACCGTGTTACCGGACATCGTCATTTCAAGGTCGAGCCCCGCGGCTTTGGCCTGGATGCTGTCGATCTGCTCGATACCGGAAAAACGATTCCCGTTGATTCCGGCGGCTAGGGTGAACCAGCCCGGTTGGCCGGCAGGCTTGGTCCAGCCGAAAACCGGCATTTGCAGCTCGGCCGGGGTAAGATCGGCTTTTACCGTCAGGCTGCCAATATTCACCCGGCTGGTTTCGATATGCGCTTGAACCGGAATGGGGCCCTGAATGAAGCTGCCCGGCTCCCAGCCGAAATTCTGAAACATGGCCGCGGTGGCGGTGGTTGCCAGATCGAGCGTGATCGCCGCGGCGGTACCGCTTGCGAAACTGGCCGTGGAACGCAGGTTGGCCGGTTGTCCCAAGATTTCGCCATCGCCTTTGAGCTGCAGATTTTGCAGCGTCGCATCGACGGTCAGCCTGCCCTGCCGCAGGACCAATCCCTGCACCGGCAGCGGCAAGGTAACATTGTTCAATACCGTTGCGACATTCAACCGTATTTCGGTCGTGCTGAGTACCGGTTTCAGCGGCAGCACCACGGTCACCCTGCCGGTCATGTCGCCGGTGGCCTTTTGCACCGGCGGCGGTACGGCTTTCAGCAGGTGCAGCCCGGCGCCGTTCAACACGGCGAAGGCGGCTTGCACCGAACCGGCCACGGGAATGTCCAGGCTGGCAATTTGGTTGTGCTGCGAGACGCCGGCGATGTGCATGTGCGCTGCCGCAAGGGTGATGCCGCCCAGGCGTCCGGTATCGGCGGTGATATCGATATCATTCGCATCGGTGAGCGTGAATTTGCCGGAAAGCCCGGTGAGCGGCTGCACACCAGGCAGCCAGATCAGCGTCAGCGCTTTGGCCGTGAACGTACCGGTTGCGCTATCGCGCTGTAACGAGGCCAGATGCAGCGGGGCGGACAGGCGGAGGGTGAAGCGCGCATCCGCGGCGGTGCCGGCGGTGATGTTCCGGGTGACCCAGGCGCGGGTCATCGGCACCAACTGCGCCGGCCAATAATGGAACAAATCTTCTGCCTCGACCGAATTCCCGCTCAAGCTGATTGCGCCATGCCAGGAATCGCTTCGATGCGCGGCTGCGGCGATGGATATGACCGGCGCGCTCCGGCCGAACGGCTTCAAATCCAGCACGCCATCGCTCAGGGCGACATCGCGCGGCGTGACGTGGAGGAGAAATCCACCGCCCGTCACCGGCTCGTCCAATCCCGGGGGACCAAGCGCCCCGGCCCCGAGCGTTACCCAAAGATCCGCGCTTTGCAGCGTGAATCCCCGGCCGAGCCGGATGGCGGCGAGCAGCGATACCGGCACATCCGAGCCCATGATGAGGGCATCCTGGCTGCTCACATAAATCGGTGCGCGGCCAGCGAACAAAGCGCCCAGCGAGAATACCAGATTCGCCTGCGGAATGGTCGCCAGCAACGCGCCGCCGGTGTTGCGCGCGGCAATATCGCCAAGCGCCAGAAACAACGGCGCGCCGCTGCCGTTTTTATAGCCCGCCCAGGCCAGTTTGGCCTTGCCGATATGAACGGCGACATCCTCGCCGGAGACGATATTGGCGAGCCTCGTGGCGGCCCAAGGCATGTCGAGCGGACCGCGCGACAGCCGGTAGGCCAGAGCCCCGGCCACCAGCGCGGCGATGAAGAACAGCCCCATGATGAGCCTGCCGGTCTCGTGGATGATTTCGCCAAGCGTATGCCCGGCTTGACGGCCAAGCCGCTTCATCCTGTTTTGTGCGACCCAGGCGCCGTGCCCCAGAACCAGAGCAGCAAGTGACGTCCGCCAAGCGCTCCACCCCTTGGCCGCGAGCGGCGGATGCGGCGGCGGCGGCCCGGCTGGCCGGCGCTTTTTCGGCTTTGGGTCCCGCGCAAAAACGTTTCGCCAAGACGCCGGAGGGCGCCGCCTTGCTGGCAGCGCTTGGCGGCAACGCACCCTTTCTCGCCGATGCGGCGCTGGCGGAATCCACAACCTTGATGGAAGCCATGTCGCGAGGGCCGGACAAGTTGTTCGAGTCCCTGCTGAGCGAATTGCGGACGCCGCCACATCCAACGCGTGCTGCCCTGATGCGCGCTTTGCGCCTGGCCAAACGCCGCGCCGCGCTGACCATCGCCATCGCCGATATCGGGGAGCGCTGGGATGTAACCGCGGTGACCCTGGCGCTGTCCGCTTTGGCGGATGCAGCACTTGGCGCCGCCATCGGCTTTCTGTTGCGCGAGCTGCACGAGCGCGAGGTTATCCAACTGCCTCACCCGGCGCAGCCGGAGCAAAATTGCGGGTTCGTCGCTTTGGCCATGGGAAAGCTTGGCGCGCGCGAGTTGAACTATTCCTCTGATATCGACCTCGTTCTGCTCTACGATCCGGAGAATCCCGTTTATCCCGAGCAAGCGCAACCCATCATGGTGCGGCTGGCGCGCGACCTGGTGGCGATGCTCAGCAACCGCGATGAATATGGCTATGTTTTCCGGGTCGATCTGCGCCTGCGGCCCAATCCGGCCGTCACCCCGGCCGTGGTCTCGCTGCCAGCGGCACTGAGCTATTACGAGTCGCATGGGCGCACCTGGGAACGCGCCGCCTTTTCCAAGGCGCGGCCGGCCGCCGGCGATCTGACTTTGGGCAAAAAATTTCTGCTAGCGATCCGCCCCTTCATTTGGCGCCGGCATCTCGACTTCGCCGCCATCGCCGAGATTAGCGACATGAAGCGGCAGATCGACATTCACCAGAAGCCCGGCCCACGGGAAGCACTCCGCAAGACATCCTTGCTCGGCCATGACGTGAAACTGGGCCGCGGCGGCATTCGGGAGATTGAGTTCATCGTGCAAACTTTGAGTCTGGTCTGGGGCGGCCAAGACCCGGATTTGCGGATTCCCGCAACCTTGCAGGCCTTGCCGGCTCTGGCGAAAGCCGGCCATCTGCCGGCCGCCGTCGCCCGCGAACTTGGCCAGACCTACCGGGTGCTTCGCAAGGTCGAACACCGCTTGCAGATGGTCGCCGACCGGCAGACCCATGCGCTGCCCAGCACCGAGGAAGGTTTGCGGGGCTTCATCATTTTCCTGGATGCGCCGGATTTTCTAAGGTCATTCCCGAAACTACTGCTCCGCGTGCATTGGCATTTCACGGCTTTTTTTGAATCCGCCCCAGCCGCCGATGACGATGTCCACCCAGGCGCCGAGGGCGAAGCACCGGTGGGATTTACCGCGCATCTGAAAAATCTGGGGTTCATCGACCCCCAGCATCTGGCCGAGCGGCTACGTGCCTGGGCCAGTGGCGACGTGCCGGCGCTACGCTCCGAACGCGCGCGCAGCCTGCTGGCCTCTTTGCGCCCGGCGCTGCTGGCCGCCCTCGCCCGCCAGCCGGAGCCTGATCGCGCCTTTATCCATTTCGATACGCTGATTTCCCGCCAGCGCGCCGGCATCCAGCTCCTCTCCTTGCTCCAGCGTAACCCGGCATTGCTGGACCGGCTGGCGGCGGTGCTCGGCGCCGCCCCGGCCATGGCCGAGCACCTGGCCCAGGATGCGCAGGCCCTGGAGGTGCTGCTCACGCCGACCGCCCGCTTCGCCGCCGCCAAACCGATTCTGACGCGGCTTCTGCAGGAGGCGCGCGATCTGGAAGAGGTAGTATCCATTACCGGCCGCTTCATCCGCCGGGAGGAGTTTCACCTCTCGGTCGCAACCCTGGAAGCGCGGCTCGATGCCGATGAGGCCGCAAGACTGCGCAGCAATCTGGCGGCCGCCTCCATCGCGGCGCTGCTGCCCCGCATCATCGGCCAGCACCAAAAACGCTACGGGCGCGTCAAAGGCATGAAATTCGGCGTGATCGCGCTTGGCAAGGCTGGCGGGCGCGAAATGCTGGCCGGCTCCGATCTCGACCTGATGCTGATTTACGATCACGCGCCGATGGATACCGCCCCCACGCAATACTTCGTGCGCCTGGCTCACGCCTTGACCGGCGCGATTTCCGCCCGCGGACCGGAAGGACCAATGTATAAGATCGACATGCGGCTGCGGCCTTCCGGCAATGCCGGGCCGGTTGCGGTCTCGCTTAGCTCCTTCCGGCGCTATCATGCGGTGGAATCCTGGACCTGGGAGCGCCTGGCCTTGACCCGGGCGAGCGTACTGGCGAGCACCTCCGGCTTTGCCGCCGTGCTGGACAAGGAAATCCGCATCGCTCTTTCCCGCCACCAGGAAGCGGCTTCTATCCGCGCCGATACGACAGCCATGCTTGCCAAGGTGAATTCCGAAATTACGCCGGGCGGGACGTGGGATGTGAAATACCGCAAAGGCGGGATGATGGAGCTGGCTTTCATTGCCGAGGCGCTGCAGCTTGTCCACGGCCCCGCCGATCCCGGCCTGTTCCGCGCCAACACCGCCGAGGCGCTGCGCGGCCTGCAACGCGCCGGCCATCTCTCCGAGGCGGACGATTTTGTGTTGCTGGAAACGGATTTTCTCT
>JAMFRY010000028.1 GCA_026225015.1 Alphaproteobacteria bacterium | reverse complement strand
CCGGTGCCGCGCATCTCGGTGCCCCTCGCGGCGCCGGATTTTGTACTGGGCAGTGCCTTGATGCGCGGTTTCAATTCGCTGTATTACGCTGCCGGCAGGCGCGCCGCGCGCCGCGAGTCCGGCGTTCGGCGCATATCTTACGCGCCGTTCTTCTATCCCCTCGATGCGATCGGGCATTGGAACCTGCTCTATGGCAGGCGCGGCTTTTATCAATACCAAAGCGTTGTGCCGCCAGCCGCCGCGGCGCCGGCTACCGCGGAAATGTTGAAGCAGATCGCGATTGCGGGACAAGGCTCGTTCCTGGCGGTGCTGAAAACATTCGGACCTCGAATCTCGCCCGGCCTGCTGTCCTTTCCACGCGAGGGCACCACGCTCGCGCTGGATTTTCCCAATCGGGGCGCCGCCACACTGGCATTGTTGGGCAGGCTGGACGATGTGGTGCGCGAAGCCGGCGGGCGGCTATACCCGGCAAAAGATGGCCGAATACCGGCTAGTATGTTTCGTGAGGGCTACCCGGCGCTGGAGGAATTTTCCAGGCATGTGGACCCGCATTTTTCTTCTTCTTTCTGGCGCAGGATGCAAGGATGACGGCAATAGGAGAAACCCGGCGGGTCATCATGCTCGGCGCTGCATCGGCGGTTGCGGCGGCAACGGCGCGGCTCTATGCGGCGGAAGGTGCCGCGTTACTGCTGGTGGCCCGCAATGCCGAGCGGCTGGACATTCTGGCGGCCGATCTTGCGCTGCGCGGCGCCGCCAGCGTGAAAACCGCGATTTGCGATCTTGGTAATCTCGCCGCTGCCCAGGTTTACGCTGTATTTGACCAATGCGTCGCGCAGCTTGGCGGCGTCGATCATATCGTGCTCGCTTATGGTGTGTTGGGAGATCAAGCCGAAGCGGAACATGACCCCGCCATTGCTGGCGAGATTATCCGGACCAATTTCGCCTCCGCCGCTCTGTGGTGCCTGGCAGCGGCGGCGGTGCTTGAACGCCAGAAAAAAGGCGCATTGGTAGTGCTTGGCTCGGTTGCCGGAGACCGCGGGCGACGCAGCAATTATATCTACGGCGCCACCAAATCCGGCCTTGCCGTGCTGGTGCAAGGCATCGCGCATCGGTTCGGCCCAAACGGCCCGCGAGCGGTAATCGTCAAGCCTGGACCGATCGACACGCCGATGACGCAAGGAATGACCAAGGGCGGCCCTTTATGGGCAAGTGCTGAGTCCGTTGCCGCCATCGTGCGCCGCGCGGCGGAGCGTGGCGGCGTTGTGGTCTATGCACCGGCGCGCTGGCGTTGGATCATGCTGATCATCCGCGCCTTGCCCGGCGCGGTTTTTAACCGCTCCAAATTATAATGCCGCGCATCGTCGTTACGGGTGCAGCCGGCCTGGTTGGGCAGAACCTGGTTGCCCGGCTGAAATCCTTGCCCGATATCCGCATTGTGGGGATTGACAAGCATCCCGCCAATACCGCGCTCCTTAGAAAAATCCATCCGGAGATCGAGGTGATTGAGGCCGACCTTGCTCAACCCGGCGATTGGGCGGCGCATTTCGCCGGCGCCGATGCCGTAGTGGTAAATCAGGCGCAGATCGGCGGGCTGTTCCGCGAGGAGTTCATCGCCAATAACGTCACCGCGACGGAACTGATTTTAGCGGCGGCGGCGCATCATAAAATCCCTTACCTGGTGCAGATGAGCTCCTCGGTCGTCAATTC
The DNA here is from genome assembly GCA_026225015.1 of Alphaproteobacteria bacterium. Taxonomy (GTDB): domain Bacteria; phylum Pseudomonadota; class Alphaproteobacteria; order Acetobacterales; family Acetobacteraceae; genus Acidocella. Next base: position 1,879 of record JAMFRY010000028.1, on the reverse strand, counting down.
CAAGGCCGATGATCTGTATGTTGAAACCAAACGGCTGCAGGAGGAGATTTTTGAAAAATGTACTATCCCGCACGTCATCCTGCGGCCCACATTGATGTTTGGCTGGTTCGACCGCAAACATCTCGGCTGGCTGCGCCGGTTCATGAGCCGCACGCCAATTTTTCCGGTGCCGGGCAATGGCAGGTATCTTCGCCAGCCGCTTTATGCTGGTGATCTGGTATCGATCATCGCCGCCTGCATCGAGAAGCGCATCACGGGGACTTACGATATTTCCGGCCTGGAGCGCATCGAATATGGCGAACTCATCGGCCTGATCCATGACATTGTGCAGGCCAGAGCACATATTCAGAAAATTCCGTACCGCTTATTTTGGATACTGTTATGGCTGTATGCTTGGTTTGACCGCAACCCGCCCTTTACCACCAAGCAGCTTGAAGCCTTGGTCATTCCGGAAACATTTCCGGTGATCGACTGGCCTTGCATCTTCAATGTGCAGGCGACCCCGCTCAACCAGGCGTTACGCGATACGTTCCTCGATCCGCGCTATTCAGAGATCAGCCTGTCTTTCTGAGATCCCGTTTTGAAAACAAAATGTTTCTTTTACAATAACGCGCAAAGGACAAACCATGGCTAAGGTCGTAATTCTCGGCGCCGGAATCATGGGGTTGGCGGCCGCCCATCGCGCTGCCCAACTCGGCCATACGGTGGACGTTCTGGAGGCTGACGACCGGGCCGGCGGCATGGCGGCGCATTTCGATTTTTCCGGTATTTCGATTGAGCGATTCTATCATTTCATCTGCCGTGCCGACGCCGCCACTTTCGCGTTGCTCGCGGAGCTTGGAATCGCCAACCAGATGCGCTGGGTGCCAACATCGATGGCCTATTACATCAAAGGCGGCATGCACGACTGGGGCACGCCGATCGCGTTGTTGAAATTCCCGCATCTGGATCTGCTGAGCAAGCTTCGCTACGGGGTTCAAATGTTTCTGGCGACAAAGCGGCGTGAAGCATCGAATCTCGACGCCTTGACGGTGCGTCGCTGGGTGGAGCGCGGCGCCGGCCGGCGCAGCTATGATATTTTATGGCGCCGGCTGCTGGAACTGAAATTCTTTGAGTATGCGGAAGACATCTCCGCCGCCTGGATCTGGACGCGCGTCAAGCGAGTCGGCACGTCGCGGCGTTCGTTATTTCAGGAAGAGCTAGGCTATATCGAAGGCGGATCGGAAACATTGGTAGCGGCCCTGACTGCGAAGTTCGAACGGCTTGGTGGCCGGATTCACCTTGCAACCAAAGTGAAACGGGTCGAGACCGCTTCCGGCCGGGTTGCAGGCGTTACCGCCGGTGATCAGTTCTTCGCGGCCGATGCTGTGATTTCCACCGTCCCGGCGCCTTATGTCGCAAATATCGTGCCTGATCTTCCGGAGCCGGTGAGGGCAGCCTATCGCGCGATCCGCAATATCGGCGTGGTCTGCGTCATGCTGCGGCTGAAGCAGAAGGTCTCCCCACATTTCTGGGTCAACATCGTCGATCCGGATATCGACATTCCCGGCTTCATCGAGTTCTCGAATCTGCGGCCGGTTGGCGCCAACATCGTTTATGTACCGTATTATATGCCTGTGACTCACGAGAAATGGGGCTGGAGTGATGAAAACCTGGTCGCCGAGGCTTTCGGCTATTTGCGGCGTATCAACCCAAAGCTGGGTGATTCCGATCTACTCGATAGCGCCGTCGGCCGTTTGAAATATGCGCAGCCGGTCTGCGGCCCGCGATTCCTTGAGACATTGCCAGAGGTAAAAACGGCGATAGCAGGGCTTCAGGTTGCGGATACTTGCTATTATTACCCGGAGGACCGCGGAATTTCTGAATCCATCCGTTTCGG
>JAMFRY010000253.1 GCA_026225015.1 Alphaproteobacteria bacterium | reverse complement strand
GCGGGTTACGCGCGTCGGCAAATGGCTGCGGCGGCTCAGTATCGACGAAATGCCGCAAATCTTCAACGTTCTTCGGGGCGAGATGTCGCTGATCGGACCGCGCCCGCACGCTCCGCAGACGCGCATCGAGGGTGCGTTGCTGGATGACGTGCTGGTGGAATACGTCATGCGCTACCGCGTCAAGCCAGGCATCACCGGTTGGGCGCAGGTCAACGGCGCACGCGGACAGCTTTCAAAACCGGAGGACCTTCGCAAACGGGTTCGTTTCGACTTGGAGTATATCCAGCGCTGGTCGCTTCTCCTTGACTTGAAGATCATGGCGCTGACGGTTTTGCGTGAGGTTGTCAGCAAACATGCCTTCTGAATTGATTGCCTCGAGGCTTGAATCGATGGCCTCGAGACCGGCGCCCGACCCGGCGCCGGACATGGCGCTGGCACCCGCGCCTGCGGCCCCGCTCGCCACGACGGATGCGCAGGAGGCGGTGTATTTCATGGGCTTGCGGCTACATAATCTGCATCGCGATGTCATCGCAGCGCGCGTGGTGTCAGCGGTGCGGGCGCGGCGCAAAATGCTGGTGGTCAACGCCAATGCCCATACGATGGTGCTGGCCCAGCAATTGCGCTGGATGAGCGCGCTGTTTCAGCAGGCGGATATTGCGTTTTGTGACGGGGCCGGCGTGCAGCTGGCAACCCGCGTGCTGCTGGGAATCGGCATGCACCGGACCACGCCGCCGGAATGGATCGGCAACGTCCTGCGACCTCTGGGCCCAGACGCCTCGGTGTTCTGGCTTGGTGGCGAGGCGCATGTCGCCGCCACCGCGGCGCACCGGTTCGAGATTCTGTACGGCGTGAAAACCGCCGGCGTTCAGCATGGCTTTTTCGATACCTCGCCGGCTTCCCGCGATACCGAGGCGCTGATCGCCCGGATCAACGCCGCCGCGCCAAACATCATTCTGGTGAACATGGGCATGCCCCTGCAGGAGCGATGGCTTTGGGAGAATTGGGACCGGCTACCGGCCGGGGTGGCGATTACCGGCGGGGCATTGGTGGACCACGCCGCCGGACGGGCCAAGCGGCCGCCACGCTGGGTGGCCAATCTTGGCGCCGAATGGCTGGTCCGGCTGATATGCGAGCCGCGGCGGCTTTGGCGGCGCTATCTTCTGGGTCTGCCTGTCTTCGGCTTTTACGCGTTGCAGTACCGGCTGTTTGGAAGAACCCGGTTTCTCGCACCGTGGCGGGCAAGCCGGATGGGTGAGAGCGCCGCGCCTGGGCCCGGTGGTGATCGTAGTGCTAACGGAAAGATGGAAAATGGTTAGTCGCTTGCCAATGATGGACACAGCTCCCGGGTTTGAAGCCGCCGGAGGGGATCTCGTATTGCGGCACACGCTGCGCGCCTGGCGCCGCCACAAATTTCTCTTCGCCCTCTGTTTCTGCGTGGTGATCGCAGGTGGCTTGGCATTTGTCTCAGAGCTGGCGCCACGCTACACGGCGACAGCCTCGCTTACGATGACGCCACCCCCGCCGGACGGCATGCTCTCAGACGATGCCGCGCCGAGCGATCCGACGGAAATCGATACGGCCACGCTCACCACGATTGCGGTGATGCAGTCCCGGCAGGTCGCCGCCGCCGTTCTTGCGCAATACCCGCCACCGCGGCAGATTGCAGGGCCCAAGGACTGGATTTCCAAACGGCTTTGCCGGCAAGGAATAGCGTTCTTCTGCCACAGGATTCTCACAGGCCCGGCCCTCAAAGAGGCCCAGATCAACGGCTTCCTGTACAATCTCAACATTGTGCCGGAGCCGCACACGCAATTCATCGACCTGTCGGTCACGGCCGAAGATTCGCAGCGTGCCGCCGATTTGGCCAATGCGGTGGTGGCCACTTATCAGCAGTTTACCCTGGCGCAGCAGAATTCTGAAACGAAGCGCATCGCGGCCTGGCTCGCCGACCGGACCAGCGGGCTTGAGCGTGGCTGGCTCGCCGCCGCGCAGCAGGCCAATGCCTTCGCCGCCAGCCACCACATCGCGGTCGCCGACACTGATCTGACGAGCGGGCCACTTGTCGACCAGCAGATGAGCGCGGTTGCCAACAATCTGACGACCGCACAGTCACAGCTCGATAGCGCGCAGGCGCAAGCCGAGGCGCTGCGCGATGTCAGCGCGCAAGGCGGCGCCGCTTCCCTGGCGGCTTTGCCGGCCCAGCCGGTGCTGGTTTCCGAGGCCGAGAACCTGATCCAGTTGGAGAGCACGCGCAATCAGCTGGCTTCGGAGTTCGGCCAGAATTACCCGAAAATTCTGGCGCTCAACCAGCAAATCGCATCAACCCAGACGCAACTGAACGGGCAAATGGGCAATGGGCTGCCCGGGATTGAAAAGGATGTCGTCGCCGCCAGGACGCAGGTCCGGGAGCTGTCCGGGCAACTCGATGCGCTGCGTGCGCAAGAGGCCAGCGAGGGCGCCGAGAAAGCCCAGTACATGGCCCTGCGCACCAAGGCAGCCAGCATGCGGACCGCCTACGAGACTTTCCTGCAGCACGCGGACGACGTGGAGGCACGCGTCTCGTTGCTGGAATCCCCCATCACCATGGTATCTCCCGCCGATCCGCCGCTGACTCCGGCCTTTCCCGATAAGAAGAAATTGGGCCTGGGCATTTTCGTGCTGGCCCTCGTCGCCGGCGCCGGCGCCGCGCTGCTGAAGGATCGTGCCAGCCAAGGGTTCGCGCAGGCCGATGATCTGCGCGCCAGCTTGCGGCTGCCGGTGCTGGCGGCGCTTCCCGTCCTGCGCGGCAAGCCTGCCGAGATCGCCAATCATGTGCTCGACGAACCCTATTCCCGCATCGCTGAATCGGTGCGCGGCATTGCGGCGGTTTTAGCGTTGCAGGCCGGTTTGGATAGTGGTTCGCGGACTGTGTTGATCACCTCGGCAGGTGCGATCGAGGGCAAAAGCACGCTGGCCACCTGGCTGGCCATGACCGCGCGGCAGAGCGGCCAACATGTGTTGCTCATCGATGGCGATCATCGTCGCGGCTCGCTTTTGCGGGATGGTGGCGGCAAGGACAGGCTCGGACTGACGGACCTGCTGGCAAGAACGGCAAGCTTGACAGATGTGGTGCAGTTCGACCCGGCGACGACACT
>JAMFRY010000252.1 GCA_026225015.1 Alphaproteobacteria bacterium | reverse complement strand
CAGAACCCAGCTTTCCGCCGCGACATCGCGCGCCGCGTGGGTAAGCGCCGGCAGCAGAACAAACTGGAAGCCTTTCACCGTGTAGAAGCCTGGCAGGCCATCGCTGAGCGGCTTGCCGGAGTCCCGGGTGAAGAGCGGTACGCCCGCTTGCCCCATCGCGTTCGCCGGCGCCCATGCCGGCACCGCTTCGGCGGCAGCGGAATCGCGGATGCGGGAATACACCCGTTCGGCCACCGAAACGCGGCTGAAGGTGGCGCGGGCGGCCTCGACCAGCGCGCCATCGAGCGGCACGGCAGGCAAGGGCGCCCCCAGCATCGCGTCCAGATGCTGCATCAGTTCGTCGCGCACCGGCTGCTGGGCAAAGCCGGGATATAGCCGCTGCCAGTCCAGATTCATCCAGGCTTCGATCAGGGTTTTGTCGAGCGGTCCCTGGCTGCCCAGCATCAGATAAACGCGGGTTGCCTGGTACAGGAATTCCGGCCGGTCGAAACCGCCGCGCATTTCGGCTTCCAGCTGCAGGATCAACCTTGGGAGCAGGATGTTGTCCAGCGCGTTGAGGTAGAGCGTTTTCGCTCCGGCTGCGAGTTTGTGCCCCTGGTCCAGCCCGAAACCCATGCCGCCATGGGCAGATGTATCGCCCTTGCCGAACGGCAGATCGCGCGCTGCGTCCAGCAAGGGCAGCACCGCCGGCAGGTTGGCGTCTGTCACCGGGTTGAGCGCCGCGTTATTGGCGGCGCTGGTATAGGCTGCGATCGCATTGCCGCTGGCGGTGATGGCCGCGGCGTTGTGGGCGCGGCTTAAGACGAACCCGGCACTGAATGCCAGCAGCAGGATCATGACGCCGGCATAGCCTGCGATGTTCCATACCAACCTGCGGCGGCGCTGCACGGGGTTGAGCCCGGCCAGCATCGCCTCGCCGAAAATCACCTCCTGCAACAGCCGGGTAAGGAAATAGCTGCGCCCGGATGCCGCCCGCAACGAAGGCGCCCGCCGCTGGTCGATGCCGAAAGCCCGGGACAGAGCGCCGGTCAGCCGGTCCACGGGCGTACCTTCCTGCGTGCCGGAAGTCATATACACGCCGCGCAGGAACGGCGCCGGGTCGAGCGCCGATCCGCCAAACGCCTCGCCGAGAAACTCCGCCAACGGCGCTTCCAGGCTTGCAACCTGGCTTGGGAATCCGGCGAACAGCGCGCGCCGCTCGGGGCTGCGCTCATGCTGCATGACGTCGATCAGCCGGTCATCCAGCCGTTGCGTCAGCAGCCTGAACTCCTCGCCGAAACGGGCTACCGGGTTTGGATCGGCTGCCGGAAAGCTGACGCCCCAGACCTGTCCGCGTTTTTCCAGGTCCAGATCGTCGAAAAACTCCGTGAATCCGGCGAGCAGGTCTGCCTTGGTCAGCAATGCGTAAACCGGCAGGCGCAAATCCAGCCGCGCGGTCAGCTCCTTGATCCGCTTGCGGATCGCGCGGGCATGGGCGAGGCGCTCCTCGCGCGGGGCGGCGGCAATGTCGGCCAGCGAAATGGCGACGATCACGCCGTTCAACGCCTGGCGCTGGCGGGTGCGCTTCAAAAGGTCAAGAAACCCATCCCAGCCGGCTTTGTCTGTCGCGGCATCGGAATCCTGTGTGGTGTAGCGCCCGGCGGTGTCGATCAGCACGGCCTGCTCGGTAAACCACCAGTCGCAGAGCCGCGTGCCGCCCACGCCTGCCACCGCGCTCTGGCCAAGCTCGGCGGCCAGCGGAAATTTCAGGCCGGCATTCAACAAGGCGGTAGTCTTGCCGGCGCCCGGCGGCCCGATGATGACGTACCAGGGCTGCTCGTACAGATAACCGCGCGCGCCGCTCGCCTTGCGCAGCAACGCCAGCGCGTTCTTCAATTTTGCGCCGAGCGCCGCCAACTCTTCCGCCGCTGCCTTGTCTTGCGTGTTGGCAGCCGCGTTCGCGACGCCATCGGTGAGGGCCTTCTCGCGATCGCGCCGCCGCCAGTCGAGCGCCAAATTTACCGCCAGCCAGATAGCGAGAATAACCAGCACAATCACTAGCCGGATCAATAGCCCGGCCAGCGCCGGCAGCAGCGGCGCGAAAACCCAAACCAGCGCCGCCAGCACCAAAGCGGCGAGACCGGTCAGGAACCAGCGCGAGACGAGAAAAGCAAAAAATTTGTTCATGCTGGGCTTCAAGTTCCGGAAGGATGGTTCAGCAGGATTTCGATGCGCCGGTTCTGCGCCCGGCCGGCGGCGCTGGCATTATCCGCTACTGGATCGGCGTCACCCATGCCTTGCGCAGTAAGGCGGCTCTGATCGCCGACCGTCTGGTCGAGGATGGCGGCGGCGGACTGCGCGCGCGAAGTTGAAAGCGCGAAATTGGAGGGAAACTGCACCGTATGAATCGGCTGATTATCGGTATAGCCGGTGACCACGATCGTTCCGGTCTCCCGCCCCAAAGCAGTGCCGATCTTTTGCAGCAGCGCCACATCGCCGCTTTCCACTTGGGCGCTGCCGGAACCGAACAACCCCTGATTATTGATGCGAATCAGTGGCTGCGTGACAGTGCCGAGCACACTTACCTTGCCGGCGGCAATCTCGGGCTGCAGAAAGCCGGAAATCCGGTCGAGGATGGTGGGCCCGGCAGGACCAGGCTCGGCCGGCGGCGTCACCGGCGCCGACCGCGTAATTTGTGGCATGGCGGAAGGCGGCGCCGTCACCGCCGCTTCAAACGCCGCGTCCGAGCCGCTGTTCAAGGAAAACAGACACAGCACATACACCACCGCGAGCACGCCGAGCGCGGCTACGGCCGTGACCCAGACCGGAATCCCGAAACGCCTCGGCCTGTACGGAGCGGCCACCCCCTGCCAATGCGGCGACAAACCCGCCTCCCCTGCCGGCGCCTGGCGGCGGAGCACGGCATAGGTTTCTTCCCGCAACCGGTCGATCTCGGCCGGCCCGCGCGGCGAAACCCGGTAGCGGCCCATATAGCCGAGCGACAGGCAGAAATACATCAATTCCAGAACCGGCATAAAATTGCCCGGGTTTTGCCGGATCTGCTGCAGCACGTCGAAAAACCGCTCACCCGAGCGGACTTCCTGATGAAAGGTCGAAACCAAAGAGCGCTGCGCCCAGGCGCCCTGGCTGCCCCATGGCGTTGCCAGCACCACATCGTCCAAGCTCGCGCATAGTGCGTAATGCGCGGGGCGCAATTGCTCCATCGGAATGTTTTTGGCGCGCGCCGTTTCCTCGAACCGCCTCAGCTCGCGCACCGCACGCTCGCGCAGATCGCCGGCGTCGGGGGCGCTCAGCGTGTTGCGCAGGCGCGCCAATAATTGCAGCAGCGGTCCGGCGGCGCTGATCAATGGCGGGCCGCCCATGCCGATCACCTCCGGCGCATCGGCTGGACCCAAGCGCGGCGCCTCAATATCCGAAACCGGCCCGGGCGGCGGCGCGGCCGGCACAGCTGGACGCTTGCCGCCCGGGATTGGGCGGATCACGGTGCGATCGGAATCGTTCGGTTCAGCAAATGGATTGTCACTCATCGCTGCAAGCTTTCCCTGAACAACATGCGCTAGCCCTTTATCGCCCAAAGTTCCAAACGCAGACCAGGAAATTCGCCTGAAACATGGATCGCGAAACCGCCCGATGTCTGCATTTGTTGCCAATGCGGGCTGTTGCGATCCAGCTCAAAATACGTGGCGCCAGCATAGAACGGAATTTGCCGCGGCGCTACCGGCATTGGCCGTATGGCGATGCCGGGCAGCGCCACATTCACCAATTCGCGAATCTGCTCCACTGCGCCGATTTTCGCCTGCGCCGGGAACAGCCGGCGCAGCGTCTCCGTCGGCACATCCGCCTGCACGCTCAGCACGAAGTTCGCCGCCCGCAACACATTCCGGTCGGTCAATACGCCGACATGGACGCCATGATTCCGCGCCTGCAATGGAATCGCCACCGCGTTGGTTTCAATGACCGAGGAAAGCGAGCGCCGCAGATCCGCGATCACCGGCGCGAAGCTGCGTTGCAGATCCTCATGCCGGTAGCCGGGATAGGTTGCAGGCCGGCGCTGCGGATCGGTAAAGGTTGCGAATTCCGCCGCCATTTGCGCATAGGCGGCATACAGCGTTTCGGGGTGAATATTGGCGGCGTCCGCCCAATGCTGCAGCAGCGCCTGCCAGCGGTTGATCGCCTGCAGCAGCATGAAATCCGCCACCTCGGCCACGCCGCGCGCACCGGGGGCATTGACGCGCGCCGCCAGCGCCTCGCCACGCTGGTTGATCATGCCGGCAAATTCCGTGATCAACCCGGCCAATGCGGGCACCGCATGGCAGAGCAAAGCGGGCGGCAGCCAGTTCTCATCCAGCGTCACCCGCTTATCGGGCGAAATTTCGATAATGCGGGCGAGCGGGATGCACAGATAGCCGCCACGATCCTCGGTATCGAGCATATAGCGCAGTTTGAGGCGGCCGACCAGCAGTTCCGCCCCCTGCGGCGAGGCGGAATGGGTGTCGTAAGCCTCGAATAGTTGCGCCTTGAACCGGCCTTCGGCACTGCCATCCGCGGCGGCGATTTCCACAGCACCTGGTTGGCGCACCGGCAGAGCGAGATGGACCAGCACGCCCCTCGTATTCTCCGGCACCACCAGAGGCGCCGGATGGTCGGTCTCACCAGGCAGGGAGAATGGCGTTCCATCCTCGAACACGCCAGCCGCCGACGCGGCGGCGAAGCGGCCCGTTCCCAACAAATCCTTGTCCAGGGCCAATTGCGCCAGCCCCCAGCCATACGGGCGCAGGCCCGTTACGCGGTCGCGGATACTGGCCTCCAACCAGCGGTCCTGCTGCTGGAAATGCTGCGAACGCAGGAACATTCCCTCCTGCCAGATCACCCGGTTCGTCCAGCTCACAAACGCCCTCGCATTGCAATCGCCTCCGTTGAATTGGTTCGCTTAAACTGCGTATCAGCTTTTCAAGCCGGCCGTCAGTTTCTGTATCTGCACGGTAAGCGTTGTCGGCCCATGGGCCGCCACCGGGGCTGTCAGTTTCCATGACGATTGGTTGATCTCCCTGAACAGCACCGCGATCCCGATAAAATTCACGCCCGGCGGCAGGTTCAAGGTTTGGCTCTGCACCTGCTTTGGCGCCAGCAGATATTGTGTCGAACCGGTCACTTCATCGGTCCCCAGAACCGTGCTCTCGCTGCCGGTCAGCGAATAGACATCGGCGGCCTGAAATTTGCCGGTCGCCGCGAGTTCATAGACGCGCACGGCGACGGTCGTTCCCGCGCCGGTTGGATCGGGATTTTGTGCGGCGCTGCCCGTAATGTTGAGCGTGAGCACCGGCGGCGGCGGTGGCGGGGGTGGTGCTGCGCATCCCGCGAGCGCAAAAATAACAGCGAGCGGAACAATTTTGCGGGCAAACCCTCTCATCGCGGCTCCTCCCTGGCGCTGATCTCGCGTAATGCATTTTCATAGGCGCGGGCGAAGGATTTTCCGAATACGCTGTCGAAATCATCGGTCAGCGCGCGGCTGACTTTTTCGTAGAGTTTCTCATAGGCCTCGAAGGCGCGGGCCTTTTTCTGCGCGGGCAGCAGCGCCACGCCCTCGGTTTGCAGGGATGCTGGGTCGAGCTGCGCCAGCAAAGCGCGCACCGCCTGCTGCATCGCCGCCATGCTGGCCAGCTCGTGCAGCCGCATGTCGCGCAGCGCGTCGGCCACCGCCGCGTCCGGACCCATATCCACGCGCCGGCCCAGCCCCAGCAAGGCGGTCAGCGCGTCATCGTCATCGGCCGAGAATTTGAGCGGATTGTTGCCGCGCGCGCGGATCATGGTCTGCTCGATACGAAATTCGCTTTTGATGGACGAGCGCGCGATCATGGCCTGACGGATGCCGGAAACCAGCGCGCGGAAGGTGGCGCCCAGCGCGCGCATCATGGCTTGCGGGTCGGCGGGCTGCGCCCCGTGCAGGCCGGCGCCGGCCAGAAAAGCCGCGAGCAGATTTTCCGTATCAGCGGGAGCCGGCGGCGGAGCGGCTAGCTCGGCCGCTTGCGGGGGCTGCGTTGCCGCCGGTCCAGCCTGGAAAAAATCCGCCGCTTCGCTGAACGGATTGCCGGAGCCATCATTGCGGAGCTGCGGATCGGGCAAGGCGCGGCACGGCTCCGGGCCGGGGAGAGACAAGTCCCACTCATCTTCGTCCGGCAAAACCTGGCGCGCCGCCGGCGGGCGAAATGCGTCCGAGAAGGAAGGCGTGTGGTCCGGCTGCGTCGGCCCGAAAATGTCGAGATCCGGTCCGCCCAGCGGATCGAAATCATCTGGCAAGGTTACCGGCGCAGGCCGCGCGGCGCCGCCGAAGAGCGGGTCGTTCGCGCCAAACGCGGCGGAGGTAAAGGAATTGGAGGGGGGCGGTTTTGGCGCAAAAACATCGTCGCCGAACGGATTATTGCCAAACTGGTTATTTGCGGAAGCGCCGCCGCCGAAAGCCCCCGCCGCGCCATAGTCCAGCGCTTCGGCAATCCGCGCCTCGATCTCATAGGCGCCCAGGCGTATCCGGTCCCCATCCCGTAAATCCCGCGCCTGGCCGCTGCCGATCGGGTCCGCGTCGCGATTGAGATAGGTGCCATTGGTGCTGAGATCCGCGATCGACCAGCCGCCACGCCGGAAGGCAATCACGCAATGCCGTTTCGACAGCATGCGTTCCGGATCGGGCATGATCCAGTCATTATCCGGTCCACGGCCAATGCGCAGTTCGCCGCCGTTCACGCGCCTGGTTTCCGGCGGTACCGCGTCGGGGCAGCGCAATACGGTCAGCGTCAGGGTCATGGCGTCTCCGGCGGCAGGCGGCCCGTACCGCCAGCGGCGATATCCTGGGCTGATTGCAGAAACATAACAAGCCGTTGCGGCTGCCGCTCAGGCTTGTGGCGCACCGCGGCCAGCGCAACTGCGCCCGCGACCGCAAGGCCGGTCAGATGCGGCGGCGGCGCCACCGCCGGGGTAGTCGGCGGCGTCAGCGAATCGCCGGACCAGAAAGCCGCCACGCCGGCCCAGGCTTCCGGGCTTTGGAAGCCCGCGCGCTTCGCCTCATCCATGGCCGCGCGCGCAAGTTCCGCGCTCGGCTGGAACACCCATGCTTCAGCCAGCTCGCGCGGTTTGCGGCCGGCCTCCGGCAAATCCGGCCCGGCGGTGTGATTGGCGCACATGCACGCCCACCAGACCGACTCCCGCTTGGGCAAGGCATGCGCCAGAACCCGCGCCGCCTCGATACCATGGCCGCCGGCCAATAGCGCCCGCACCACCGCCTCCACATTATCGAGGCCGGCGATCTTGGCCGTGAGGTCATCGGCCAGCGCGCAACGCTCCAGCACCACGGAAAGGGAAGCCGCCGCGAGCTTGTTCTGTTTTGTCCCGCTCATCTGTTGTGCCTGTGACATCACGAATTGATCATGGTAACGCCGCCGGTCAGCTCCAGCATGCCGCTGCCGGAGAGCTGCGTAATCGCGCCGCTGATGGCGGTTTTGGCCTGGCCGGTAACTGTCACCTGAAGCCCGGCAACGGTCACTTCGGAAGCGGTTAGTTTCACCGAGCTGGGACCCACCGTCAGCGTAATGCCGGAGCTGTCGATCACCAGGGAATTCTGCCCCACTTTCAGCGTGATCGACTGTCCGGCGGAATGGGTGATGGTGCCGGAATCCACGCTCAAGGATTCGTTTCCGGCCGATACCTTCGTGGTGGAATTGCCCTGGCTGACGGTGACGCTGTGATTGCCCTGGCTTACGGTCAGCGCGTGGTCGCCCTTCACCGTGTCGGTCTTTTTGCCGTCGATTTTTACGGTCTCATCCGCCGTTACGGTCAGGCTGCGGTTGTTCTCGACCTCGACGTTCAAATCCTTCTCTGCATGCAAATAAAATACTTCGCTGCCAAGCGTATCGTCGATCGAAAACTCGCTGAAATTGCTAGTGCCGCCGCTCTGCGTTGAACGCGTGCGCAGCCCGCTTTTGGTCTTCTCCGAGGCCGCGAAAACCGGCATGTTCACGTTGTTGAACAAACAGCCGATGACGACCGGGCGGTTGACATCGCCCTCCAGGAAGGCCACGGCGACCTCCATTCCAATGCGCGGAATAAATTGCATGCCCCAGTTATTGCCGGCCCATGGCTGCACCACCCGCACCCACAAGGTTTTATCGGTGGTGATGTCGCCTTCATGGTCGAAGGGAAACTGCACCTGGATGCGCCCGAGATCATCCGTGTAGATTTCCTCAGCCTGCGTCCCGATGACAATGGCGCTGTAAATCCCGGCCATGACCGGGGGGGAGAAAACCTGCGTTTCCAGGTAGGTGGTGCCGGCCGGGAAGGCGGTGATGCTGACGGAAATCGCGCTCTTGCCGCCCATTCCGGCGCCATCGGCGGTATCGGTTGCGTGATAGGACAAGGATTGGATGACGTAATCGGCGCTGCCGGACGTGGTGGGATCATTTTCCAGCGTGAACCTGCCGCCGGTGTAGACTCCCAGCACCTGGCCGGACCCGCCATAGAGCTGCGCCTCGGCCTCCGCGCCCAGCATCTGGTTCGTCGCCAGTGTTTTTGCATCGCTGGTGGTCCCGCGCACCGCCGGCCAGGCGTAATGCTTGCGCTGCGATGCCGCGGAGGCCTTCAATACCGTGGTCTCGGTGCCGGTAATGGCGCCCGGCGCCAGCGTGTCCGTTGCGGGATTGTAGTCGTCCCGCCGGACTGATCCTATGGAAGTGCGATCGATACGATGCCAGTCGTTCAGTACGCCGAAGCCGGCATTCGTCTCGTCGAGGTAGATCGGGCCGATTTGCGGAAAGGCCGAATTCGCATCCGCCAGCACCATGGTATGGCTACCGTCGTCATGCGTGAAAAAATAAAAAATACCCGCATCAGCCAGAATTCGCTGGATGAAATGCAGGTAGGACTCGTTGAATTGCACGACATAGTCGAGCGGCTGGTAGCTGCCGGAAAGCTTGTTGCTGTAGGTGACGTTGAACGTGCCGAGAATCCCGGTGACGATATCCGGAATGGAGGTCTTTTGAAAAAACCGGCAATCGCTGGTTTGCTCCAGAAACCCGAGTCTCGGCACCACAGTAATCTCGTAGGCCCAGAGATTGGTGGATTGCGACGGCAATTGCCGTACCATCGAGACAATGCCGTTGATCGTGCGGCCATCCACGCTGCTGCCGACCGAGATGGTGACGGATTGGTCCAGCAGCGCATCCGCATCCAGCAGCGCCTGGCCCGAATGTAGCCGGGCGGTGTAACGATACGGCCGGCTGATGGTTTCCGTTCCGGAGACAGCTTCGATGCCGAAACTGGCTGCCGGCAGCGGCGTTGTGATGGCAAGAAAATCGAGCTGGGCGCTCATCCCCGTTATCCATTCAAACTGAGGCCGAAACGTCCCTCAAATTGCGGTCAAGTTGTCTCAACCGGTTTGCTTTGGCAAGTCAGCCAATGTTCTCCTTAACGCTGGCTCAACCGCCGATCAGCACCGTGAAGCAGCCCAGCAGGATCATCCCGCCATGCGCGCAGGGGTCCATCATCCGCGCCGCCGGCTTGCCGCCGATCAGTACCGTGGTCGATCCCATGATGATGGTATCCGGTGGCCCGACGCAGGTGGCCAGGTCTCCCAGCCCCGCCGAGGGCAGGCCGCCGATCAATACGGTCGGCGTTCCCGGCCCGGTGATCGGCCCGCCAACATGGGGCACCAGCACCGTGAGCATCGGGCATACATGCATGTCGGTCAGCCGCGCCGCGGGAAAAGCCATTCGTCCGACCTCTTGTTAGGCGTAGGGCGGGCAACGCCCACCTTACTGTGTCTAGTCTGAAGCCGCACCGTAATCCACTAGAGAAACATATACATGCAAAATGAAGTAAGTTATCTCCCTCACGCACGCAGATACAGGATACATCTGGTTGGAAAGATTCGCCTACAGCAATAATTCAGCTTTGCCGGCGTGAAGTTTCCATGACCGAGATGCTTGGCAAATACGAGCTTCGCCACGTGCTGGGCAAGGGCGCGATGGGCACGGTGTATGAGGGGTTCGATCCGATCATCGCCCGCCGGCTCGCCATCAAAACCGTGCGGCTGCCAAGCCCGGACGATCTGGAAGCGCAAGATGAGCTGGCCCGTTTCAAACGGGAGGCGCAGGCGGCCGGAAGGCTGAGCCATCCCAATATCGTCGGGGTTTTCGATTACGGCGAAACCGCCGAGATCGCCTATATCGTCATGGAATTCGTCGACGGCACCACTTTGAAGCACGTGCTGGACAAAGGCGAGCGCTTCCCGCCCGCCGAAATCCTGCGAATCATGGAAATGCTGATGGCCGGGCTGCAATACAGCCATGAGCGCGGGGTCGTGCATCGCGATATCAAGCCCGCGAACATCATGCTGACGAAAACCGGCGAGGTCAAAATCGCCGATTTCGGGATCGCCCGAATCGAAAGCAGCTCCATGACGCAGGCGGGAACCATGCTGGGCACGCCTTCCTATATGTCGCCCGAGCAGTTCATGGGCCAGACGGCGGATGCGCGCACCGACCTCTATTCCGCCGGCGTGATGCTCTACCAGCTGCTGACCGGCGAAAAGCCGTTCGAGGGCGGGCTGACCGCGATCATGCACAAGGTTCTGCATACCGAGCCGCCGCCGCCCTCGGCACTTTCCTTCACCGTCACGCCGGCCGTCGATGCCGTGGTGAATCGGGCGATGGCCAAACGGCCGGAAGACCGGTTTGCTTCCGCGACCGAGTTTGCGCAGGTGCTGCGCCAGGCGTTTCGGGCAGCCCCAGAACCTTCCGCCAGCTTTGGCCTCGGCGCTGACGTTTTTGCGGATGGCGAAGCGACTATGGTGGCGCCCCGCCGCCCCGCCGAAACTGCCCGTGAATTTATACCGCCCGCCGCGCCCCCTGCGCCCGCGCTGAGGAAATCCGGACCCAATTTCGCCTTGATCGGGGGCGCCGCCGCGCTGCTGCTGGCGGTGCTCGCCGGCGGCGCATACATGCTGCTCGGCCATCACACCGCCCCGGCCCCGCCGCGACAGGCCGCAACCTCGTCCCCGCCGCCAGCAACCCCGACGCCGCTTACCCCGGCCCAGCTTGCGGCCAACTTTACCGGAACGCTTGGCGCCCTGCCCTGCACGCTGTTGAGCGCCAGGCAGTCCGACTCTGCCGTAACTGTGTCCGGGCTCGCCGGCGCGGGTGCGCCGCAGGCCGCCTTCACGGCAGCGCTGCAATCATTGCCGGATCGCGCCAGCGTCACTGATTCGGTGGAGACGCTGGACGGACCCTATTGCACCACGCTGGATTCCGTCCGGCCCTACACGCAGCTTTTCGCAGAACCGGGCAGCACACCCGGCCTATCCATGGGTGGCCTGGGCACCACGCTGCATGATGGTGATCTGATCATCATCAACCAGACCATGCCGGGTTTTTCCGGCTATCTGGAGACCGATTATTACTCGAATGACGGTACGGTGCTGCATGTGTTCCCCACCGCAAATCCGCCGCATGAATTGGCAGCGGGCGCCCCGATATCCTTGGGCGATAAATCGCATCCAAACGCAATCGGCGAGGCCGGCGCGCCTTACGGGGCCGATCTGATCATCTCCATTGCCTCTTCACAGCCATTATTCACCGCATTGCGTCCGCAGGATGAAAATGTCAGCGATTACCTGCCTGCCCTGCGCACGGCGCTACAGAATGCCGCAGCAAATGGGAGGATTTCCGTTTCGGCATTGGCGCTGGTCACGCTCCCAAAACCCGGAGGCTAAACCGGCCGGTAGCAAAGGCAGGTTCGCCTGCCATCGGTCAGCATCGCGCTTTGCACCGGGCAGCCTGGCATGGTGTGGGAGGCGGGGGGTCGGGGCTCGGTTGCCAATGCCCGCAACCAAAATTCCGGCATGTTGTCGATAAACCCCTGCCGCAACTGCGCCACTTCCTCCTCGCTCTTACCTATGGCGGCGGCGTTGAAAAAGCGCGGGTCACGCGTGAATATCAGATAAGCCTGGGATTCGTTCAGCATCAGCTCGGTCAGGCTGGTGTCATAGCCTTGCCGGCCCAGGAATCCGGTGAAGGCCGCCCGGTCTGCATCGGTGAGGCTTGCCCAGAAATCCTCCGTGTAGCGCCGGTAGGCCGGCACAGTATAGAAGGCGCCATGCGAAATTTCATGCCGGAGAATGACGGTTCGCATCTCCATTGTCACCGGACCGCCGGCAGCCGTCAGCGTGATGATCGCCCCGGTCGCACCTTGCGCCATCCAGCCGAGTTGCCGCATCAGCCGCCGCAGCCATAACTCGTGCGGGTTCAGCGCAATGCCCTCGCTATCGGCGAGGCGGAAGAACCGCGCGATATCCGCCGCCTGGTAATCATGACCGTAATAATAGCTCGCCTCCGTATCCCCGCTCGCCTTGATCGCGGCGGCAAGCGACGCATCGTTCAACAGCCGGTCATGCGGGACGTTGGCTTTTTCGACGAACGCGGCCAGCCGGTCCAGCGTCAGGCCTTGCGTCAATAGTGAGGGAAAGTCGATGACAACAACATCCGCGTCCGGCGCGAGGCGAGATAGATGCGTGCCGCAAGGCTCTTCAAGGTCGATGGCGGATTCGGTTGCGCTGCCGATCGCCGGCCCCTGATCCTTGCGCAGCAGCCGGTCCGCACCCAAGCCAGCCGCGCCAAGGCTTACGGCGCCGCCGCCTGCCAGCGCAAGGCGAAGCAGCCGCCGCCGCCGCACCCCGCCTGCATTCGCCGGCCGGATATCGATGGTGTCATCATCATTGCCCGGCGCCGAGGACATCGCCCGGCTACTTACCGAAGGCTACTGGCCGAGATTGATGATTTCAACCCGCCGGTTGCGCTCCTCCGGCGTATTGGGCGGTGTCGCCACGGCAAGATCGGCTTCGCCGACACCGCTTGCCTTCAGCCGCTCATCCGCAATCTGGAACTTCGTTTCCAGGTAGGACTTCACCGCTTCCGCCCGTTGCTCAGACAATGTCTGGTTCACCGCGGGCGCGCCCGTGGTGTCGGTATGGCCGACGATATTGAAGTGATAGACCGCCAACGTCTTGCTGGTGAGCGCCTGGCCCAGTTGATCCAGCGCCTTGGTGGCGCTTGGGGTTAGCATGGCGGAACCGGATTCGAAATCCACCACGAGATTGGCCGAAGGCGGCGCGGAAACTTGCGGAGCTGTCATCGCCATACCCGCCATCGGTGCGGCCGGCGCTTGTGTGTCGGGCGCAAGCGGTTTGATCCCCCGTGTGGCGTCGCTTACATTTCCGGTAGGCGCCAGCTGGTTGATCAGCTGCGATGCGGAAGGATTGCTCTGCGCCCATGCCGGGCCAAACAACGCCAGCGTGAGCGCCATGGATGAAAAGGCTAGTCTAATACCAACTATCTTTGGCCATAACCCACCGGCCTCCCCACCCGTCATGCCCGGCGAAGGCCGGGCATCCACGACTTTCTGTGTCACGGCAGTATCGGGCAGTGAGTCGACCTTTTTGCCGCTTGGAATAAGTGTCGTTTTTGTCATCGTGTGAACCTCCTGATTTCGGTTAATGATCGCAAAACTGCAAACCGGCAGCTTTTGGCAACGTTACGGTTGCAGCCCTTCTACCACAGCAGCGTTGAACATTGCATCCTCGACTTTGGTTTGCCCCCGCAGCGTCGCCGTGCCGCTGGGAATCCAGCTGCTCCAGCCAAGCCGCGGTGAATCTTCGCCCAAGCCGGTTTTGAGCTTGAGCGCCGGTATCTCCGTGGATTGCAGCAAAAGCTGGACCGCGAAATCCGCCTCCCAGCCCACGTAAGCGCGGATCAGGGAAACCAGGGCCTTGAGGCGCGGCTGGTCTGGCAGCAATGCCTGAAATTCAGCCAAGTTCAGCGGCCCGATTTTTACGATGAAGCGCGCCTGCTGGTCCCAGGCCCGTATGCCGATCGCCGCATCCACGCCCAACCTGCAAAACGTCCCGGCACGCCGCCCTTGCGGCAAGCGGCTCTGCTGATCCTGCGCGATCGCCAACCACGCCCCGGCGAACTCGACAACTTCCGCGTTGCGGCCCAGATAATCCGAGACCATCGATGCCAGCCGGCTGGCGGATCTTGGATAGGCCGCGAAAAACCCTGCATAATGGCGCAGCGCATCGGGGCTGAAAGCCAGGCGGTTTTCAAGGTTCGGCGTGCCGTACCCGGTGAACGCCAGCAGCGCAGCGCCGATGGGCTCTGGCGTTCCGGTTTTCGCAGCGCGCTCGGCGGAACGGGGCAGCCGGTATTTGGCCCCGGCGGCCGCGAAGGCGGCAATGAGCCGTTGCGCCAGCAAGTTGAAGAAATCGAGCACGGCAAACGCTTTCTGCCGCTGCGCCTGGGCCAGAAGCTCGGTGTACCAGCGCGGCATTTCACCGGAAGGGCCGACCAGGCCGATCAGCGGCGTGACCAATCTTGCCCGCCTCTCCGGTGTGGCAAGCTCAACTGTAACGACTTCCGCAACCGGCTGCGCCAGCGCCGGAGGTGCTGCAAAGTCTATGACTTCATCCCGGCTATTGCCGTCTTGCGCTGCCTCCAGCAGCCGCACCGCGGCGTCGAACCGGAAGCGATGCGGTGCTTCGGCGAGGTTCTCCAAGGGCGATTTCATGCGCCGCTACAACAAAATCCGCGTGCCCGAACGCGGCGGGAATCGGACTTCCTCGTCAGCCTTGCCCCGCAGCTTCACCGAGGTCCGAACAAAAGAGTTGATGCTCGCATGTAACGCGAAAAACCGTGCGAGGACCGAAGCGAGCAGATAAAGCCCGCTTGCCTGGTAGAGGCGGCCATCGAATTCCAGCGCCACATCCAGCCCGCGGCAGAAGGCGCCCAGCCGGGCACCGGCCACCCGCGCGGTCGCGGATTTGGCATTGACTGCCAGCAGGGCCTCCTGCCCGAGGCGGGTTTCGGCGGTGTCGCGAAGATCGTAGAGCCGCAGAATCTCCCGCAGCCCCGCGGCGCCCTCGGCGCCCCCCGTCACCGAGAGATGCCCGAGTGAGAGATGTGAGATCAGCCGCCACGACCCCCGCGCCCGGCGCTCCGCCCGCAGGGTCGCGGTCGGCGCAGTAATGCAGCCGATGCTGGCAATCCCCGTATGCGGCTGCAGGGCTTTCAGCGCTGGCCGCCCGTTCCCGAAGGGCAGTTCGGCGGGCAGGTCCCGGTTCAGGCATAGCGCCTGCACGGAAAGCACCGAGTCCAGCTTTTGCGCCGGATCAAACCCGGTATCGAACAGGGCGACGAAACAATCCGTGCCACCCAGCCCCGCCGCCGCATCGCGCCGCGTGACCTGGTAGAATGCCTGGGTTCCCCCGGCTTGGCTCCCCCCGGCTTGGGTCCCCCCGCCCTGAATCCCTCCGCCTTGGCCCGCATCATGGCTGAGCCGGTAGAAAGGCTGAAATTCCCGCGTCGTGCTATCGCGCCGCACTTCCCTTACGCCGGTGACGCTCCATACCTCCGTCACGCTCGATCGCCTTGCATCCGGCAGGATGCGGTACTCGGCCGTCGTATGGTCCAGACTGATGGGCTCGCAGCGCTGTTGAAACAAATTCACCACGGGCGTGCAGCCCAGCGCGAACATGCTGGCATCCACTGCCCGTTCCAGCTCCGGCGAAGTCCGGCTCAGGTACAAAAATATCTCAAGCCGGTTGCTGTTCTGCACCAGCGTTCTCGCCGCCAACCCGGCGATTTCCACAAACTGGAATTTTTGCGGAAAGGCGTAATACTCGCTCAGCAGCCGGAAGCCTTCGAAGCTGCGTGCCGGCCAAGGCAGAATCGCCTCTTCCGGCGCAAATCCTACCTCCTCCACCGCCTGCCCGGGCAATAATGCCGGCGCCGGGTCGTTCGGCGAATCCGCCAGCGCCACGCCGACACAATGCGCGGCCAGCAACGCATATAACGGCGATGCGGCGGAAGGACCGCCGCGCAAAAACAGCCGCAGCCGGTCCATGCCCAGCTGGCTGAATTTAACGTCCGGGTTCTGCGTCGCCAATACCAGCCGAAGCACCGCCACCGCCCCGGCCGCCAGCGGGTTTGGCGGCGCGCTGAAGGGCAGGCCCATCAGCCGTGCGGATTCCAGCCGGATTGGCCAGACGTGCAACCGGCTGGTGGTGCGGTAGCGGCAGGTCTGGCCGCGCACCGGCTCGGTTTCCAGCTCGAAACCCGGCGCAATCTCGACCATCGCGGCCAAATCCGGCTTGGCCGCAAACTGCGCAATCGCGCAGGATGGAAAAGGCGCCAGGTAATGCGGATACAGCACGTCGAGCAGCGTGTCGGTCAGCTCCGGAAATTCATCATCGAGGCGCGCCTGCGCACGGGCGGAGAGAAACGCCACGCCGTCCAGCAGCCGCGCCACATGGGGATCGTCCACCGTATCGGGGCTCAGGCGCAATCTGCCGGCGATCTTGGGGTGCGCCTTGGCGAATTCCGCGGCCAGTTGCCGCACCGCCAGCAGCTCCCGGTTGAAATAGGGAAGCAATCTGTCAGCCAACCTGGCCTCCGGCGACGGCGATGTCGGTGGTTGCGGCATTCACAAAGGTCTCGAAGCTGATCGGCTCCGGCGCCGGATCGGCCTGCAGCAGCGCATTGATCCTGAAGCGCAAGGTGCTGCTGGCCGCATCGGTAGACGGCAACAGCGTCACCGCGATCTGCACCAGCCGCGGCTCAAATGCCTGGATGCTGCGTTCGATCTCCCGGCGCAGCATTTCCCGCCCTGCATCTTCCTGCATGGCGCCGGCGGTGAAATCCGGCAGCCCGAAACCGAAATTGGAATTGGCCAGCTCGGAGAATTGGGCAGGGACCGAATCCAGCCGCCGCCTTCCATTCAGCAGCGCCTCCAGATCCCGGCGCACCGCGCGGCGCAGCACGGTCAGCGCCTCGGTAGCGGTTAGCGGCCGGTCGCGCTCCATCTCCGGCGCGTCGTCCAGCAAACGGTCCAGCACGGAAAGTTTTACCCGCGCCCCGGACTCGCGCATGCGATCGATAAACAGGTTGGCGTTGGCGCCGCGGTTCAGCGTGTCATCACTCATGCGGCGGGCTGAAACTCCACATGCTCAAGCTGCATCACGGACAAGTCTTCCTCCCCCGCCAGGAAGACGCGCTGGCCGATCCCGCGCACCAGCCCGTCATGTTCGTTCCAGGATGTCTCGCGTCCAAGCCGGAACCCGTCCTCGATCTCGCCCTCCGCGAAATAGGTTGCCGGAATATACACATCGCCATCCGGCCCGGCCGTGACACTCATCGAGCATCGCCGCCACGCCAGGTCGCGCGGCCGTTTTGGCGCATGGAATTCCATGCTCTCGATCCTGGCCACCGGCACCCAGAAATATTTTCCGGTGGTGGTCAGCGTTTCGACATAGCCGGGCAGCAGATCGTCGGCATCGCGGAAATCGTCGAAAGCGCTGCCATTGGCTTGGCCGCTCACGCGCGGGCGCAGCGCCTCGGCCTCCACCACCGCCGCCGTCGCGGCATCCGCGTCGCCGGCACGCAGGGCAACCAGCGCCTTCAGGGAAGCCTGGCCCGTCGGCTCCAGATCGCCGAGCAGCTCCGGCAAGCGGCCATCGCGGAAAAGTTGCCGCCGCGCGGTCTCGGCGCGCAAGAGTTGCCGGAACTCGGACACGACCAAAGCCGAAGACGGGTCAATCTGCCCCGCCGCATCCAGAATCACATCGGCGCGCTCAAGATTGCCTGAAAAAAGCAGCAATTCCGCCAGCAATACGCGATGCCCGAGATCGGTGGGATTTTGCTTCACGGCGGCGGTCGCGGCGGCCAGCGCCTCCGCCAGTCTGCCGGCACGAAACAAATCCGCGGCCTTTAGGTCAGGTTCTGCCATGTTGGTTCAATCCATTCTTCCATCAGGTTGAGGTCACAATTTGCCGGGCGCCGCAAGCTCGGTCATCAGACGAAACGAGACCGCGACATCGTCCAGCTGAAAATGCGGCTGCAACTGCACGATGCAGGAAAACACGCCCGGTCTGCCGGCCACTTCATTCACCGCGACATTGGCGCTGCGCAGCGGGTAGCGCGCCATCGTCTCCGGTCCAGCGCCGGTATTGGCGGTGGCGAAGCCCATCAGCCAATCCTGCAGCCGGCGCTGAATTTCAGCCGGAGTCTTGAATGAGCCGGTCATCTCCCGGCCCATGATCTTCACATAATGCGCGAATCGCGAAACGCAGATAACACTGTTGAATTGCGCCGAGAGCCGGGCGTTGGCTCCCGCCACGTTGGCGCCCGGGCCGCTGGCGCCCGGTGTCGATTGCAGCGATTGCAGGCTGCGCGCCGCTCCGATCAATGCCTGGCCGCCATAGGGCAATACGCATACCGGCAGCAGCCCCGCCGCCACCAGGGTGCGCTCCTGCCGGTCGGTCAGCACCACATCCGGCGCCGGCCGTCCCCAGCCGCCTTCCGGGTCGATCGAAAAGACCGGCTCCGGCAAGTCCTCCACCACGCCGCCGCTGATCCGGTCGATGTCGTAACCGCGCATATCCGCCGGCCAGGAATAGGTCTCGAACGCCCGAATCACGCAGGCGGCGACGAGATAGCCAGCAGTGCAGCAGGCCTGGGGCTGGCCATCTTGCACTTCCTCCCGGTAGCGGAAACCCCTGTGCCGGCCCAAGCTCTCATCCCATTTGCCGCGCATCAGCACGCGCGGCAGCGTTACCGCCAGGAAGCGTGAATCATCCAGCGCGCCCAGCTTTTTCCAGCGCTGATATTCGGCGGACGCCATGGCGGATACGGGATCGCCCACGCCGCTCAGCTCGCCGAAATCATCCACGCCGAACAAAGCCGGCGCCGCGCCGATGACCAAAGGGGCGAATGAAGCCGCCGCCACGGCGCAGAGCGAGGAGAGCGCCGATACGTCATCTGTCAACGCGCCGGGCCCCGGCCGGTGGCGAACCTCGTAATCGGCGATCAGCAGGCCGAACGGTTCGCCGCCGGCGATACCGAACTCGTCCTCATAAATCCGCCTGAAAAGCTGGCTCTGGTCGAACTCCGCCGCGCGCTCCAGATCGCGGCAGATTTCGTTCCAGGATGCGTTAAGGACCCGGATCTTGACCCGCCCGCTTAAACCAAGGCGGGAGACCAGCCAGGCCAGCCCGCGCCAGCTTCCCTCCAGCCGCCGCAGCCGGACGTGATGCAGAATTGCATCAAGCTGGCGCGCGATCATCGCGTCGATCGCCGCAATGTCACGGTCGAGCAGCGCCGCCAAAAGCTCAGGGTCTCGCGCCAGCGTCGCGGACTGGCCGCCATACCAGTCCCGCAAGGTTCCGGCAGGCCCGCTCACCAGCATGGCTGCCAAACGCTCCGCCGAAGCGGCGTTTTTCGCGCCAAAATAGGCGCCAGCCAGCACCGCCTCGCGCAATGCCGGAAGCGCTTCCTCGGGTGCCTGCGCCCGAACCAGTGTGCCCCTCAGCGTTTCATCCGGGTCTATCTCGCTGCCCATCATCGGCCTCCCTCATCCGCCGCCAATCATGACGGGCAGCGGATGCGAAGATCAGGCCTTCGGAGGAATACGGGCGACCATGCGCATGCTGGTCGTTAGCTCTTCCATCTGTAGCCAGGGCCGCAAATAGGCCACCGCGTTATAGGAGCCGGGCTTGCCTGGAATTTCCCGCACCTCCACCTTGGCTTCCCGCAGCGGATATTTCGCCTTCGTCTCCTGCCCGGCATCGGGGTTGTCGGAGACGTAATTGGTAATCCAGCGGTTCAACCATTTCTCGCAATCCGTGGCTTCCATGAAAGCGCCGATCTTGTCGCGCGCCATTACCTTGAGGAAATGGGCAAACCGGCTGGAGGCCATGATATAAGGCAAGCGGGCTGAGATGGAGGCATTCGCCGTGGCGTCCGGCCGGTCGTATTTTTTCGGTTTCTGCACCGTCTGCCCGCCGAAGAACACGGCGTAGTCGGTGTTTTTGTAGTGGCAGAGCGGCAGGAAGCCGAGGTTGGAGAGTTCGAATTCGCGCCGGTCGGTAATGGCGATCTCGGTGGGGCATTTGCCATCCATGTCGCCATCATCGGATTGAAAGATATGGGTCGGCAGATTTTCCACTTTGCCGCCGCCTTCGGCGCCGCGAATGGCGGTACAAAAGCCGGATTCGGAAAATGCCGCGGTCATCCGCACTCCCATCGCATAGGCCGCGTTCATCCAGCAATATTCGCGATGGTTCAAAGCCTGCGCCGCCCCGGCCGCATCGGTCGGCGCCTCCTCATAGCTGAATTCCTCTACCGGCTTGGTCGCCGCGCCATAAGGCACGCGCGCCAGCGCCCGCGGCAACACCAGGGAGACAAAGCGCGCATCCTCGGTGTCCCGAAAGCCGCGCCATTTGGTGTATTCCGCCGTATCGAAAATTTTAGCCAGGTCGCGCGGCTTGGTCAGTTCGGTCCAATCGTCGAAGCCGAACATTCCCGCCCCGGCGGCGGAGATAAACGGCGCAAAGGAGGCCGCCGCCACATTCGAAATCAGCCGCAACGATTCAATGTCATCGGGGTGGTTGTTCCATTCATAGTCGCCGATCAGCGCGCCATACGGCTCGCCCCCCGGCGTGCCGAACTCATTCTCGTAGATTTTTTTGAAAAGCTGGCTCTGATCGAACTCCACGGCCTTGGTCAGGTCGCGGTTCAACTCCCGCTTGGTTACGTTCAGCACCCGAATTTTCAGGCTGGTGCCGGTCTCCGAATTCATGACCAGGTGATTCAACCCCCGCCAGCTGCCCTCCAGCTTGGTGAATTTTTCGTGATGCAAAATGGCGTTGAGCTGCGCCGACAATTTAGCGTCGATCGCGGCAATCGCCCGGTCGATCGTGCGGGTCAGGTTCTTGTCGAAGGTGACCGTCCCTGAAAGCGCCTGCTCGACCAGGTTTTTCACCAGCGCCTGGGCGCGGTCCGGCTCGGTCTGCTTGGTGGCGGAGACAACCTGGTCAAGGAAGCTCGGCCCCTCGCTGGTGGCAACGGAAGCGGTTTCGGGATTTGTCTGGGTGCCGGACATGGTTCAGCCCTCCGTCTTGTCAAGACCAAGCTGGCCAGACAGCGCCTTCAATTCGGTCTCGTTCTGCAAAACCTTTTCCAGCAGCGATTCCAGCTCGTCGGAACGGTCCGCCTTGCTCAGCAGGTCACGCAGGTTGTTGCGGGTCTCCAGCAGGGATTTCAGCGCCGGCACCTGATCCACGATCTTGGCCGGGTCGAAATCATCCATCGAGTTGAATTTCAGGTTCACGGCCATTTCGCTACCGTCATCGGCCAGGGTATTTTCGACCTTCAGGTTCAGGCCCGGCGTCATGCGCGCCATGATGTCGTTGAAATTATCCCGATCGATCTGCACGAACTTACGATCCGCCATCGGCCGCAGCGGCTGGGTCGGGTCGCCGGAGAAATCTCCCAGCACGCCGACGACAAAGGGAAGCTCCCGCTCGATCTGCGCCCCTTCGGTTTCAACGTCATAGGTAATATGGACGCGCGGCTTGCGGACCCGATTCAGTTTACTGTGTATGCTGCCACTCATGTTTACGTCTCCTGACTTCCATTAACTAAAACCTGGCGCGCCGCCGCCGTTATTGGCAAGCATGATCGTAAAATCTTGTTCTAACCGGTGCTCCCGCCCGCTCGCCGCCCTTGCTTGCCTCAATCTCCGGTCCGCAGCCCCAGGCTGCTGAGTATATTGTTTCGTACCTGATCGTCGCGCACCAGCTCAGCGAGCAATTCCGGCCAACTCAGCCGCCCGCGGCGGATCGCCTCTTCGATGGTGTAGGCTAAGGGAGATTGAGGCTCGGTCTTGCGGAAATAGTCGGCGATTTCGCTCAAACTTGCAAGCGCATCTTCGCGGCCGGCAAGTCGCCTCAGCTTTCCGGGGCCGGCGCCCATGGCTGCCCTCTCCAGCTCGCCGCCGCTCAACCCCTCCGGCGCATTCGCCACCGCTTCGCTCGTCGCCTCCGGCGGGGCGTAAGCGGACAGAAAATCACCAATTTTTTCAAGCGTTTCCGTCACCCGTCCGGTCGGCGGCGCATCCACGCCGGCAAATCGGTCCAGAACCGCGCCCATTTCCGACCAGGCCGCCCGCGCGGCAATGTAGTCCTTGCGAAGGGCGCTATATCCGGAAGCTGACGCTGCCCGCGCAGCATTCTGCATCGTATCGAACGGCGTCACGCCGGCATTGACCCGGGCTTCGAGGCGCTTGGGATCGGCGATCGTTGCCGTCTCGGCGGATTGCAGATACTGGAACAGCAGCACCGTTTCGCCCTGCCCGTCCCTGAACAACGGCAGTTTTTGCAGCGGTTGAATCAGCGTCCCGTCGCCCCCTTCGCCGTTCAGGCCCGTAACCGGCGCCACCCGTGTCTCGATTCCGTCCTCATCGGGCAGCGGAAAAAGCTGGTCCCAATACCGCTCCGCCAACTGGGCGATCAAGCCGGCGCCGAATGACAGCCCTTTCAGCCCGTCGCTGCGCACCAGCGCCTCGGTGAGCCATGCGGCAGCTTCCAGATCTTTCGCCTGTTCCCGCAGGATTTTGACCGCCAATGCGCGAACATTGCGCCACCCCTCCGGCGAAACGACCTCACCCGGGTTTGCATCCGCGGTGCGCTCCGCGGCCCGCGCATCCGAGCGCGCGTCTCGCAGCCGGAAATATAACGAGGCCGGCGAGAAGTCCGAGCGCACATCCGCTCCGGCAGGCGCGGCATCGCTGACCGGCGCCAGCAACTCTTCCAGGTCAAGCCCTTCTACCGCCACTCTCGTGTTCTCCCAGTCGCCTGCTTTGCCGTCTGCTCCGGCGATGCGATCTAACAATTGGCTGCTTGCACAATCGCTCGCTTTCTCTTCCTATTAACTGGACATCGCTACCGATACAAGTTAACCAACCGGGCAATCCGGCCATGCCTCAAAGATCCGCCGCCAAGGGAGTTTAGCTGGCTTACAATGCGGCTCGCTTTACAATACTGGGGTACGGCCAAACTTGGTCCGTACAGCAGTCACGCATACGGAAACGATCATAAGGAGTAAACGTGCTCGCCATTGACCTCAAGCCGCTCATCGGACGTCTTGACGAGCATTGCCGCCGGGCATTGGAAGCGGCGGCCGGCCTCACGATGTCACGCACGCATTACAATGTCGAACTGGAACACTGGCTGATTCGTCTGGCCGAGGGAACCGATACCGATATCGCGGCGATCCTGCGCCAATATGATGTCGATCACGGACGTTTCCTGGCTGATTTGAATCGCGGCCTGGACAAATTGAAAACCGGCAATTCGCGCGCGCCCGGCCTCTCGCCCGAGATCGTAGATGCAATCAAGCAGGCCTGGCTGCTGGCCTCCATTGAACAAGGCCTGTCACGCATTCGTTCCGGTCATATTCTCCTGGCGCTGCTGGCCGATGAGACACTCTCCCGCCGCGCGCGGGAAGCCTCCGGCCAGCTTCTCAAAATCCAGCCGGATGTCCTCAAGCGCGATTTTGCCGTAATCACCTCCGGCAGCATCGAGGCGAATATCCCGGCTTCGGTGGATGGGGAGGT
>JAMFRY010000251.1 GCA_026225015.1 Alphaproteobacteria bacterium | reverse complement strand
CTCGAGAGCAAGATCGAGGAATTACGGCGCATGGAATCGCCCGGTGAGATCAACATCGCCGAGGAAGTCGCAAGGCTTTCCGATAAGGCGGACAAGCAGCTTCGCGCCGTTTATGCCAAGCTCACCCCATGGCAGAAAGTGCAGGTGGCGCGCCATGCGGAGCGCCCGAAAGCAGCGAGCTTCATCGCCGGGCTGATCACCGAGTTCACGCCTTTGGCGGGCGATCGGGCCTTCGCCGAGGACCGGGCAATTCTGGGCGGCCTCGGCCGGTTCCGCGACATCCCTGTCATGGTGATCGGCACCGAAAAGGGCACCGACACGGAAACCCGGTTGAAGCATAATTTCGGCATGGCCAAGCCGGAGGGCTATCGCAAGGCGCGCCGGCTGATGGAACTGGCCGGACGGTTTGGCCTGCCGATCCTCACTTTTGTTGATACTTCCGGCGCCTATCCCGGCATCGAGGCCGAGGCGCGGGGCCAGGCCGAAGCCATCGCCCGCGGCATCGAAGCCTGCCTGAGCGCGCCGGTACCCCTGATTGCGAGCATCATCGGCGAAGGCGGCTCCGGCGGCGCCATTGCCTTGGCCACCGGCAATACGGTGTTGATGTTCGAACACGCGGTCTATTCGGTGATCTCGCCCGAAGGATGCGCCGCCATTCTGTGGAAGGATTCCGCGCAGGCGCCCTTGGCCGCCGAGGCGATGCGCCTGACCGCCCAAGATTTGAAAAAACTCGGCCTGATCGACGAAATCGTGCCCGAGCCTTTGGGTGGCGCGCATCGTGACCCGGAAGCGGCTTTGGCCTCCCTGGGCGACGCCATCGCGGCGGCTTTGGCGCCCCTGCGCCCCATGACCCCCGAAGCCCTGCGCGCCCGCCGCCGCGAAAAATTCCTTGCCATGGGAAAACTTGGACTAACCTAACTCAAACCGACTTATACCGCCCCGTCTTAATCCCCATCCACGCAATCAACCCCAAAGAGGCCCCCAATATCCCGGTGGTGGCGTTGAAATTGACCACCGCGGCGATCCCGATGCCAATCGCCAGCACGCCCAGCCAGCGCCGGCCAAGCACAAAGGCGGCAACCCCCAGAATCAAGGCCGTCCAGCCGAAAGCCTGCTGATATTGCAGCCACAACACGGCTTGCCGTGGCAGGCAAAACGCCGGCCGGCCGGGTGCTGCGCAGGCGCCGACCGTCCAGAAAGGCTCAATCGCCTGAAACCGGAACAACCAGGCGCCGACGCCGATGATGGCGATCGCGGTCAGACCGTACCAATCCGCATCGCCCATCCGCTTAACTTTCGCCAAAGCCAACTCCTTGCTCTATAATCGTAAACGTGGTTGCTCTGCCAGCTTTGTGGCCGTATTGCTGCACTGCACCACATTGACCACGCTTAAACCTAGGGTTCATGACAGAGCAAGCCAGCCACGCCAAGTCTCACGCCAAGCCGAACAGCTTCCAGGATATTATCCTCAACCTGCATCGGTTCTGGGCGCGCCAGGGGTGCGTGATCCTGCAGCCTTACGACGTCGAGATGGGCGCCGGAACGTTTCACCCTGCCACCACCTTGCGGGCTTTGGGCCCCAAACCGTGGCGCGCGGCCTATGTGCAGCCCTCCCGCCGGCCCGCGGATGGCCGCTACGGCGAGAACCCGAACCGGCTGCAGCATTATTACCAGTATCAGGTGATCATCAAACCCAGCCCCGCCGACGCGCAGGATTTGCTGCTGCAAAGCTACCGCGAAATTGGCCTCGATCTGTTGAACCATGACTTCCGCTTCGTCGAGGATGACTGGGAAAGCCCGACTTTGGGCGCCTGGGGCCTGGGCTGGGAGGTCTGGTGCGACGGCATGGAGGTGAGCCAGTTCACCTATTTTCAGCAGGTTGGCGGCTTAGCGGTTGATTTGCCCAGCTTTGAGGTCACCTACGGGCTGGAGCGCCTAGCCATGTATGTGCAGGGTGTCGAGAATGTCTATGATCTGGATTTCAACGGCGCCGGCGTTCGCTACGGCGATGTGTTTCTCCGCGCCGAACGGGAATACAGCGCGCATAACTTTGAGTTCGCAGATACGGACATGCTGATCCGCCACTTCGCCGATGCGGAGGGTGAATGCGCCTCGCTCGTCAGCCATAATCTGGCGCTGCCGGCCTATGATCAATGTATCAAGGCGAGCCATTTGTTCAACCTGCTGGATGCGCGCGGCGTGATTTCGGTCTCGGAACGGGCATCCTATATCGGGCGCGTGCGCAACCTGTCGAAAGCCTGCGCCGAGACCTGGGTTGCCGGAGAGGCCCCGTCCCACACCTCGGCCGGCCGCGACGCAGCCGGCCAGGCCTGGGCCGAAGGCGAGAGTTTGCAGGATGCCTGAGTTTTTCCTGGAACTCTATTCCGAAGAGATCCCGGCGCGCATGCAGGCAGGCGCCGCGGCGGAGCTGGAGCGAATCTGCCGCGCGGCGCTAGGCGAGCTTTCAGTACAACACGCCAAAACCTATTCCGGCCCGCGCCGGATCGCCTTTTCCGCCGAGATTGCGTCGCAAAAGCCCGGCGGCGTGATCGAAGCCCGCGGCCCGCGTGATTCCGCGCCTGAAGCTGCCCTCGTCGGGTTCCTGGGCAAGCACAAAGCCGCGCGCGAAGAACTGGTTACGGAGGCAGGCTATTACTGGCTGCGCCGCAACGACCCACCAGTGCCCGCCGCTGAATTGATCGCCACCGCCTTGCCCGCCGCGCTGGCAAAATTCTCCTGGCCGAAATCCATGCGCTGGGGCCAGAGCGGCGATTTCGCCTGGGTCCGCCCCTTGCGCCGCATCATCTGCCTGCTGCATGGCGAAATCATCCCTATTGCACTGGGTCCGGTCACCGCCGGCAATGAGACCGAGGGCCATCGTTTTCTCGCACCCGGCGCAGTCGCTGTTGCATCCAATTCCGATTGGCTGGAAAAGCTGCGATCCCGCAATGTTGTTGTTAATCGATCAGAACGGCTACAGGCGATCGTCGAAGGTCTGAAAGCGCAAGCGGAAACGCTTGGCCTCACCGTCGCGCATGACGACGCCTTGCTCGATGAGGTCACCGGTCTCGTCGAATGGCCGGTCCCGCTGCTGGGGCGGATCGGCGCGGAATTCATGTCCCTGCCGCCGGAAGTGCGGGAACTTTCAATGAAGGTGAACCAGCGCTATTTTGCCCTGCGCGATGCGAAGGGAGCGCCGGCGCCTTATTTTGGCTTCGTCTCGAACATCGCAGCCAGTGATGGGGGTGCTGCCATCATCGCCGGCAATGAGCGCGTGCTGCGCGCCAGGCTCGCCGATGCAAGGCATTTCTGGGAGCTGGACCTCAAAACCCCGCTCGATGCGCTGTTGCCGAAACTCGACAGCATCACCTTCCACGCCAAAATCGGCACGCAGCGCCAGCGCGCCGAACGCATCGCAACGCTTGCCGGAGCGATCGCGCTGAAACTCAGCAATGATACGCATCTCATCGCGCAGGCTGAAACCGCGGGGCGACTCGCCAAAGCGGACCTCGTCACCGGCATGGTCGGCGAGTTTCCGGAACTGCAAGGAATCATGGGCGGCTATTACGCCGAGAAAAACCCGCGCGGCTGGGATGGTGGTTTGGTCGGCCCTGCCATCAAAGCCCATTACCAGCCCAAAGGCCCGAACGATGCCGTGCCGCGCGATACCGTCGCCATCAGCGTCGCATTGGCTGACAAGCTCGATACGCTAGTGCAATTCTTCAAAATCGGCGAAAAACCCACCGGCTCGGGCGATCCTTACGCGCTGCGCCGTGCTGCTTTGGGCGTCATCCGGATCATTCTGGAAAACAACCTCACTTTGCCGCTGCTGCATTATCTAGGCGAAGACCGGGATTTGTTCGATTTTCTCTCCGAACGCCTGCGCG
>JAMFRY010000250.1 GCA_026225015.1 Alphaproteobacteria bacterium | reverse complement strand
GCGCAGTCTTTCGCGGCCTCGTTAAACCCCTGGTTCAGCGCCATCGCGGCCTTCAAATCGGCGTTTCCCGGCGCCCCACTGGCCGTTACCGAACCGGTCGCGGATTATCTGCTGCAGGCCGCCGGGACCCATAATGTTACCCCCTTCAGCCTGCAGGCAGCGATCATGAACGGGACCGACCCTTCGCCCCAGGACGTCACCACGCAGGAGGCCTTGCTTACCGGCCATAAGATAAAGGCCTTTATCTACAACCAGCAGGTCACGGACCCGCTGACACAATCCTTCCTCAGCCTGGCCAGGGATAACGGCGTGCCGGTCGTCGCTGTGTATGAGACAATGCCGGCGCCCGGCTATGATTATCAATCCTGGATGCTGGCCGAAATTGCGGCGTTGCGCCAAGCCGTGACAGACAAGCGCTCCACTGCAACGCTGCTAACCCCGTGATGCGCAATGTGCAAGAGATGCTCGGCGTCGAGAAGCTCAGCGTTGCCTTTCCCGGCAGGCAAGTGCTTGAGCATGTGTCATTCACTCTGGAGCGCGGCGCGTTCTGCGGGCTAATCGGCGCCAACGGCTCCGGCAAGACGACATTGCTGCGCGCCATTCTCGGCTTTCAGCGCCCGGCCGCCGGCGAAATCCGCATTGGCGGCGTGGTTCCCTCACGCGCCTCAGGTCAAGTGGGCTACGTGCCGCAAAAGCTCCAGCTCGACCCCGACATGCCGCTGCGGGCGCGCGACTTGGTCGAGCTCGGTTTGACGGGTCATCGTCTTGGCCTGCCTTGGCCCTCGAAGGCGCGCACCAGGCTGGTGGAGGAGATGCTGACGGCCGTGGATGGCGAAAATTTCGCCGATCAGCGGGTCGGCAATCTCTCCGGCGGCCAGCAGCAGCGGGTGCTGATCGCCCATGCCTTGATCCGCCGGCCAAAGCTTCTGCTACTGGACGAGCCGCTCGCCAATCTCGATATCCGCGCGGTTGCCGAAATCGTCGCTTTGCTGCGCCGCGTCGCTACCGCCCACGGGATCACCGTGCTGATCTCCGCGCATGATATGAATCCGCTGCTGGGGGCGATGGACCGGATCATCTACCTGGCCAATGGCCGCGCCGCCAGCGGCCGCACCGATGAAGTTGTGCGTACCGAGGTGCTGAGTGCGCTTTACGGCTATCATATCGATGTCATCCGGGTGCATGGCAGGGTGCTGGTGATCGCCGGGGATACGGAAGACCCTGCATTGCCGGGGTATGATCCTGGGCATGATCCGGTGCATGTTGCAACCATCCCGTAACCGGAAATGAGGGCCGTGCTCTGGGCTTTCTTCGCCCCCGGTTTTTTTGCTAGCGAGCCGGTGCGCACGGCCTTGCTGATCGGCGGCGGGGCCGCCATTGTCTCCGCCGTGATCGGGGTATTCACGGTCATCCGCGGCCAGTCCTTCGCCGGCCATGCCTTGGCCGATGTCAGCAGCGCGGGCGGGGCGGCCTCGTTCCTGCTTGGGATCAGCCCGATGGCCGGCTTCCTCGGCATGGCGGTGCTCGCCGCCGGTGCGATGGAGCTGATTGGCTTGCGCCGCGCCCGCGAGCGCGATCTGGCCACCGGCATCGTGCTGGGCGCGGGTCTGGGGCTGACTGCCCTGTTGCTGTATTTCGACGTGACCACGCGCAGCACGACCGGCGCCGCGGTTTCCGTGATGTTCGGCTCGATGTTTGCGATTCCGGCCAGCCTCATTGCCCCCAGTTTGGCGGTTGGTTTCGGTGTTCTCTTAGCGGTTTTCGTAATTTACCGGCCGCTGCTGCTCAGCTCGCTCGATGCCACCCTGGCCGAGGTGCAGGGCGTTAATGTGCGGCTGGTCGGGTTGTTGCATCTGCTGATGCTGGCTTTTGCTGTCACCCTGTCGGCGATGACGATCGGCGCGATTCTATCCACGGCTTTGCTAATCGGTCCGGCGGCGGCGGCGCTGCGTCTGGCCAAACGGCCTGGCCTGGCCATCTTCCTTGCTGCGCTGATCGGATTAGGCGCGAGCTGGGGCGGGATTCTGCTCGCCTATGACAGCTATGATTGGACCCCGGGACATGGTTGGCCGGTGAGTTTTTGCATCGTCACCCTGATTTTTGCCGCCTATCTGCTCACCGGTTTCCCTGGATGGCTTGCCAGGCGCGGCGCAACCTTGCCGCCCGGGAGGGTCTGACCCTGTTTTCCGGTTTCATGGTCAATGACTGGATCGTCGCTTCCATGGTGGCGGTTGCCGCCGGGGTGACCGGGCTGTTCGTGGTGCTCCGTGGCAACACCTTCGCGGCCCATGCCTTGCCGCTGGGCACATTTCCGGGCGCCGCTGCGGCAGCGCTGATCGGCGTTAATGAACTTTGGGGGCTGATCGCCTTTTCAGCTTTTGGCGTGATCGGGATCAGCCAGCTCAGCCGGTATCAGCGCAACGAAGTGGCTACCGCGCTGACTCTGATCACCTCGCTCGGCCTTGGCGCCTTGTTCCTGAGCCTGTCCAGCGAATATTCTCAAGGTATTTATGCGCTGCTCTTTGGCGAGGTGCTGGGGGTCAGTAGCAGCGAGATCGCGCCGGTTGCTACTTTGAGCACGCTGGCGATCGGCCTGATCCTCCTGCTTTTCCGGCCGCTACTGCTCAATTCCGTGTCGCAGGATCTCGGCGCCGCGCGCGGGTTTTCGCCTGAGCGCATCGAGCTGTTGTTTCTGGCTATGCTTGGACTCACCACGGCAATGGCGCTGCCGGTGGTGGGCGCGTTGCTGGTGTTCAGCCTGATGCTTGGACCCGCCTCGGCCGCGCGATTGCTGACCGACCGCCCGCAACGCGCCATGCTGCTTTCGGCGGCCATCGCGCTGTTGAGCGTATGGGCCGCGCTGGCGCTCTCGTATTTGTCGAACTGGCCGGTGGGATTTTTCGTGGGTACGCTCGCCGCCTTGTCCTATGGGCTGGGACGGGGTTTTGCCTGGGGGCGAACCAGGCTGGCGAAATAAAAACACGGCATCTAACCTGCTGCCGCGCAGGCGGCGCAGGTGCCATCCAGCTCCACCACCGCTTTGCCGGGAAGGAATCCCTGTCTCTCCGCCGCCTCGGCCAAGGCGCGCGCAATGGCATGATCCTCGATTTCGGCGACCGTGCCGCATTTATCGCAAATCAGGAATTGCACGCCGTGATTCTCGTGCTGGCCATCGCTGCAAGGGATGAACGCGTTGAGCTGTTCAAGTTTATGGACAAGTCGGTTCTCGATCAGGAAATCAAGTGTTCGATACACGGTGGGCGGCACCGCGGATTTGCGGATCACCTTCAACTGGTCGAGCAGTTGGTAGGCGGTCAGAGGCCCTGGCGCCTGCAAGATCAGCCTCAGCACCGACCGGCGCAGCTCGGTAAGTTGC
Organism: Alphaproteobacteria bacterium; assembly: GCA_026225015.1. Classification (GTDB taxonomy): domain Bacteria; phylum Pseudomonadota; class Alphaproteobacteria; order Acetobacterales; family Acetobacteraceae; genus Acidocella. Next base: position 335 of record JAMFRY010000250.1, on the reverse strand, counting down.
GCGCCGTTCGCTTCGCAGCGCTTTTGTGCTTCCGCCAATGCCTCGGTGAGCGGCGGACGCCGGATTATTTTCATCGCACCATTTGACCGAAACGCAGCATTGGAAGCTATAATATATCGTTTCTCCTGTTTCGCGAATAGGTCGTAAACGGCTTTCAGCAAGGGGCGGTATCATGACCAGCCGGGCCGGTACTCGCCCGGCGGCACCTTCCGCCAGTTGCGCCTTCCTGGCGGTAATCTGGTTCGGGTGAACATCGTAGAGTTGTGCCAATTCGGCCAGCGTCTTCTCGCCCTTCAGGGTGGAGCAGCCCAAGGTTCCATCTGCGAAGCAGATGG
>JAMFRY010000249.1 GCA_026225015.1 Alphaproteobacteria bacterium | reverse complement strand
CCAGATCGAGGCAACGGCGCTGGATCCTTATGCCACATTTCGGAGCCTTTATCGCCAATCTCGTGCCTCACAATTGCAGTTGATTGACCAGCGCGACACCCCAACGGTGCCGGACTGGTTCCCACAGCCGGCCGCGCCGCAACAGTAACTGCAATTTGATAAGGACGTATTCAATGCACCTCCGCCGCTTTATTCTGGGCGCCATGACCGTACTGCCGATGCTTAGCCTGGCGCAGGCTCAGGCCATCGGCGGCGCCGTGGCACCCGACGCCGCAAAGACCTTCATTCAGTCCGCCGGCCAGCAGCTGGTTGCGGTGGTCAACGGCAATGCCGGCACCTCGGACAAGGCCCAACAGTTGCAAACGCTGATCAACGGGCTGGTCGCGGTCGATACGGTCGGGGATTACGTGCTCGGCCGCTACAGGAATATCGCGACGCCGGACCAGCACAGCCAGTTCCTGGCGCTGTTCCATCAGCTGCTTTCCTACAACATCACCTACCAGATCAAAGCCTATCAGGGCATTACCTTCACGGTGAACGGCGCCTCGGTTCAGGGCAATGACGCGGTAGTGGACACCACCATCACCCGCCCCGGTCAGCCGCCGGCGGATGTGGGCTGGGCGGTGGATGAGATTGGCGGTGCACCGAAGATCGTCGATGTCATCGTCGCCGGCACGTCGCTGCGGGTAACCACGCGCAATGACTATGCCTCGGTCATCATCAATAATGGCGGCCAGATTTCCGCGCTGTTGAGCGCGATGCAGAACCAGATCAACCGCATCAAGTCCAACCAGTAATCAGAGGGCGGTAACTAAGCGAACGCCTTTTGCAGAAACAGCGCGCCGGCGGTGAGCAGGATGTCGTCAATGCCGTGTTCCAGTTTCGGAGAAAACACGGTCTCCACCGGGATGCCAGCGGCTTGCAGTACCTGTTCGGCGTCGATTGAGTACGAGGCAGGCACGATCTGGTCGGCTTGCCCGTGCGCGAGTAAAACCGGCGCGTGGTTTTTCAGCTCGGCGGCTAGGTCCTCCGGATCGACCAGCGCGCCGGAAAAGGCCAGAATGGCGCGGGGCGCGGCTGGGCGCCGCAGGCCGGTGAACAAAGCGACCATGGCGCCCTGGCTGAACCCCATCAGTGCATAGGCGGTCGGCGGCAGGTCATATTTCTTCAACTGCGCGTCGATGAATTGGTTCAGCACCGGGGCCGCGCGCCGCACGCCGGCGCCGAAATGGGCAGGGTCAAGATCGCCGATGGGGAACCACTGGCGGCCTGTGGGCGCCATGTCGAACGACTCCGGCCCATGCGGCGAGACAAAAACCGCATCCGGCAAGGCGCGGCCCCAATAGGGCGCCAGATCAATCAGGTCATGCCCGTCGGCGCCGAGGCCATGGCACAGAATAACCAGTTGGCGGGGTTTGCCCTTCAAGGCGGGCCCCCAGCTCGGACCGGTCCCATCTTCCATCTTCTGTTCCCTAACAGTTGCTTCCTTCATCGTTTCAGCCCGCCTGGGGAGAAGTCAACTGCCACTATGCATATAGGCAATGATGGAATTCCCGGCGGGTAGGCTCTAGGTATTATCGTCATGGAAGTGACCACCCGCTTCGCGCCTAGCCCGACCGGCTATTTGCATTTGGGCCATGCCTATTCCGCCTGGGCGGCGTGGAGCCGGGCGCGTGAAAACGGCGGCAGATTCCGGCTGCGGCTGGAAGATATCGATGGCGAGCGCTGCAAGGCGGCGTTTGCAAGCGCCATTTTGGAGGATTTGCAATGGCTGGGGCTGGATTGGGATGGTGAGATCCGGGTCCAATCCCTGCACATGGCTGATTACCGCAAATCGTTGCAAGCGCTGGATGCGCAAGGGCTGCTCTATCCCTGCTTCTGCTCCCGATCGGAGATCACCCGGGCGCTATCCGCGCCGCATAATCTGGAGCGGGTCTATCCCGGCACCTGCCGCGGCCTTTCCGCCGCCAAGCGCGCCGCCCGTATGGCGGAAGGCAAGAACTTCGCCTGGCGGCTGGATTCCGGCCGGGCCCTGCAGGAAGTGAGCGATTTCGGCTTCTACGAAGAAGATATCGGCTGGATCGACGGCGATCTGGTCGGCCTGGGCGATGTCGTGCTGGCCCGCCGCGACCTGCCGGCCAGCTATCATCTTTGCGTGGTGCATGATGACGCATTGCAAAACGTCTCGCATGTCGCGCGCGGACGGGATCTGTTCGAAGCCACCCATATCCACGTCCTGTTGCAGCGCCTGCTGAGCCTGCCCAGCCCGATCTATGCCCATCACTCACTGCTGACCGACAGTGACGGAAGGCGCCTTTCAAAACGCGACCACGCCGCCAGCCTGCGCGGATTGCGGCAAGCCGGGGTTTCCGCAACGGAAGTGCTGGCGCGCCTGCGTGAGATACGCCTGCGGCAAGAGACGGCATGAGCCGATTGCGGGAAGCCGCGACCTGGCTGGCGATATTCCTTGCTACGGGGTTCATTGGCGGAGAACTGGCCCGGCCATGGCTGGTGGTTGGCCTGCATAATCCCTTCTGGGCAATCTGGCCCTATGCCGGAGAGGCCGGGGCAATCCTGGCTTCCGGTTTGTTCCTGGCCTTGGCCGGGTTTCGGGTTCTGCCGGGCTCGCGCAAATCCTCCGCACAGGCGCGGAAGGTGATAAAGTTTGGACCGCTTCAGGCGGTCTGGCTGGTGACCGGCTTTCTGCTAATGCAGCTAGCCGGGCTCCTGGGGTTTCTGCTTCTGCTCAATGCGATCCGTTTCCTGGCCGCGGTCATCACGCACCAGCCGCCGCTTTTTGACGTCAGCGGCCCTGGCGCCGATATTTCCGCCGCGCTGGCCGGCGCCTTTACAGCCGCCTTGTGGAGCTTCTGGTATATAGGACGGCGCGGCCAGGCCAGGCTGCGTGATGCGCGTCCTTCCGGCATTGCCTGGTGCCGGTCTCGCCCGCAAGGATACGGCGTTGCGGCGTTGGCGGCCTTTCTGATCATTCTCGTGGTGTTGACGCTGTTTCACTTCCTGCCGCCGGATGCAGCGAGGCTCGACAAATTGCCGGATGCGAAGCTCTACGAGGCGCCAGGCTGGCCCGCGGTCGGGATTCTGCTCCTGGTGGTTTGCATCGCCCCGCCGCTGGAGGAATTCGTCTTCCGCGGCGGCGTTTTTGCGGCACTCGCCACCCGCTTCAGCCCGCTTCTCGCCGGCATTGGCACCACACTGGTCTTCGTTGCCGTGCATGCGCCGGAGAAGATATATTACCCGCCGGGATTTATCGATGTCGGGCTGATGGCCGCTGCTTCCGCCTGGATGCGGGTGAGATTCGGCTCCATCCGGCCGGGGATTCTACTCCATATTCTATACAATGCCGGCCTGCTGGTGGCGGTTGGTCTGGCGGGCTGAACGAGCGGCTCGGTCCATTTGGCATCCGCTTCGGATAAGGCTATGATGCTTGGCTTAGATCAAGCGGCGCGCGATGGAGCGTGTGGGGTTGGAGAATTTCGATGGGTGGATTGAGCATCTGGCATTGGCTGATCGTTCTGGTGGTGGTGTTGCTGTTGTTCGGCACGAACAAGGTAAGCGGCCTGATGGGCGAGTTCGGAAAGGGCATCAAAAACTTCAAGCAGAGCGTCGCCGATGACGACAAGAAACCGGACGCCTCGATGGCAAACCCCGGCACCTTGCCGCCGATCAATGACGTCCAGAAGCAGGCCGAGACGGTCCAACGCAGTGAGCGCCAATCTGTTTGAGGCCGCCCGCATCGTGGTTCAATCAGACCCGTTTTCGCCGGAAGGATAGGCCATGTCACGGCTGGCTGAAGCCGCGGCTTTGCTGGTCGAAGCCGGGCAACGCATGGATGCGCGCAACTGGGTTCCCGGCTCGGCCGGCAATCTGTCGGCGCGCATCGATGAGGAAACCATCGCGATCACCCGCAGCGGCGTTCACAAGGGCCGGCTGAAATCCGCCGACATCATCGAAGTCGGGCTGGATGGCGCGGCGCTGCGGCAGGGCCAGCGCCCAAGCGCCGAGACCTTGCTGCATTGCCAGCTCTACCGGCTGTTCCCGGAGGTAGGCGCCGTGCTGCACGGCCATTCGGTTGCCGCAACGGTGCTCTCCTTGGCCGGCGACATCCATTTTGCCGGCTACGAAATCGTCAAGGCCTTCGGCTTTGCCACCCATGACGCCGATGTGACGCTGCCGGTTTTCGAGAACGACCAGGATATCGCCCGCCTGGCCAAACTGACCGAACCGGTGCTGCTGGAGGAAACCCCTATCGGTTACATCATACGCGGGCACGGGGTATATGGCTGGGGCAGCAGCGTCGAACACGCCTTCTGGCGGCTGGAGGCGCTGGAATTTTTGTTGGAGTGCGAACTGCAAAGGAAGCGGATCACATGAGCCGGTTGGTCATTTTCGATGAGTTGCGGCCGGAGCAGCCGGTGACCTCGTTAAGCGATGCGGAATCCATCGGCCGTGAACTGGCAGCCATCGGCGTCAAGTTCGAGCGCTGGGAAAGCCCGGTTGCGATCGGCTTGGAGGATGCGCCGGAAGTGATCCTCACTGCCTACAGACCTTATCTTGACGGGCTGATGGGCACGGTGGGCGCCGGCTCCGCCGACGTGATCAAGCTCACGCCCGATAACCCGAACGCGCTTGCCTTGCGCGAAAAATTCCTGGCCGAGCACATCCATACCGAGGATGAAATCCGCTTCTTCGTGCATGGCGGTGGCCATTTTGTTTTGCATTTGAATGGCCGCGTCTACGATGCCTTCTGCGAAGCCGGCGACCTGATCGCGGTGCCCGCGAACACCAAGCATTGGTTCGATGCGGGAGAGAAACCGTTTTTTACCGCGCTGCGCGTGTTCACCGATACGTCCGGCTGGGTGCCGCATTACACCGGCGATGCCATCTCTCAACGATTCCCCGTTACCTGACGGATGCAGAAGCAAAGAACGTCTGTGTTGCGGGCTTTTTGATGCAGCCGTCCGCCATTCTGACCGACATTGAAGGCACCACCACGCCGATCGCTTTCGTGCATACGGTCCTATTCCCCTATGCCCGGGCACGTCTCCCGATGTTTTGCAGCCTGCATGAAGATGATCCGGTGCTGGGCGAGGTGGCGCGGCTTGTCCCCAACCAACCGGTGCTGAACACATTGCTCGCCTGGATGGATGACGACTCCAAGATCACCCCGCTGAAAACCATTCAGGGCATGATCTGGACAGAAGGCTATCTGCGCGGGGATTTGACCGGGGAGCTCTATCCCGATGTCGCTCCGGCGCTGAAGCGCTGGCAGCAAGCCGGGTTGCGGCTTTATGTCTATTCTTCCGGATCGGAGGCCGCGCAGAAACTGCTGTTCGGGCACACCGCGGAGGGCGACCTCAAGCCGCTTTTCCTGGGGTTTTTCGACACGCGCATTGGCCCCAAGCGCGATCCCGCCAGCTACCATACCATCTGCCGCGGCGCCAATATCCAGCCCGGCGAGTGCCTGTTTTTATCGGATGTCGACGCGGAGCTGGACGCCGCGGCTTCGTCCGGCCTGCTTACCTGTCAGTTGGTGCGCCGAGCGGATGGCACGGTTGCCTCGGCCCGGCATCCCACGGCCGGGGATTTCGATGCGGTGGCGACGATCTTCAAATTACCGGCCAAGCGCCCCGCGCAACTGTGAAACCCAGACTACTTCGCGCCTTTCTGTGGGGCCTGGCCTCGGCTTTGGCCTTGCCGCCGCTGCATCTGCTGCCGGTGCTGCTGTTCAGCGTGCCGGCTTTTCTGCGCCTTATCGGCGGGGCGGAGACGAGAAAGGAGGTGGTGGTGATCGGCTGGACCTTCGGCTTTGGGCTCAACCTTGCCGGGCTGTACTGGATTACCGAGCCCATTCTCACCGAGGTGCAGGTTTTCTGGTGGCTGGTTCCCCTGGCGGCGCCGCTCTTGGCGTTCGCTGTGGCTTTTTTCAGCATCATTCCGGCTTTTGCCGCTTGGGGCCGGCCACCGGGGTTTGGCCGGCTGCTGGTGTTCGCCGGCGCCTGGGTGGCCTCCGACCTGCTTCGGCAATTTGCCTTTTCCGGCTTTCCCTGGAATCTCTGGGGCACGGACTGGGCGATTCCCGGTATTGCGGGGGATGTCTTTATCCAGCTCGCCGCGCTGATCGGCGTCCATGGCTTGACGCTGCTCACGGTCTTCATCGCCGGCCTGCCTTCGTTCGGCGCGCCCGGGCTGGGCCTTGCCGCCGCCTTGCTGATGGCCTGGGGCGGCTTTGGCATCGCCCGCTTGCGTTTGCCCGTGCATCCCACCGGCGTGACGCTCGCCTTGGTGCAGCCAAAATTCCCGGTACCCGGCAGCTTTGATCTCGCCTCACTGATCGCCCGTTGGCGGACCCTGCTTGCCATGAGCCGTGCCGGACTTGCCGACGGAGGCGACGCAGTGATCTGGCCGGAGGGCTCGAGCCCCTGGCTGCTGGACAGCGATTCCGTCGCCCGGGCCCAGCTTGCGGCGGTCACCGGAACCACCCCGGTCCTCGTCGGTTCCTTGCGGGAGGTCAGCGAAACCGATTTGCGCAACTCAATCGTCGTAACCGATGGGCCAGGTCCGGCCGTTGCGATTTATGATAAATGGAAGCTGGTCCCGTTCGGCGAATTCACGCCGAAATGGATACCACTGAAAATCACGCCAGATGTCCTGGGCAGCGGATTCACCGATGGGCCGGGGCCAGTGACTTTATCCGTGCCCGGCCTGCCGGCATTTGGCCCGCTGATCTGCTATGAGGCCGTCTTCAGCGGCCAGATCGTCGATGAAAAAGAGCGCCCGCAATGGCTGCTCAACGTTACCGACGATTCCTGGTTCGGCAACAGCGCCGGCCCGCGCCAGCACTTCGCCGCCGCAAGATTGCGCGCCGTCGAGGAAGGATTGCCGCTCGCGCGTGACGCGAATTCCGGCATCAGCGCCATGATCGACAGCTTTGGGCACGTCACCGCGCTTCTGCCGCTGGGCGGGCAGGGCGTTCTGGTTGCGCCATTGCCCGGCGCACTGCCGCCGACGCCCTATGCCCGTTTCGGACTCCTCTGCCCGGCGCTACTAGCGGCCATTTTCATTGGCGCGGGCCTGGTTTTAGGGCGGTCGCGCAACCATAGAACTTACTAATTTCTTAATTAGGACGCAGTTTGTCTATTATTGTCGATTTAGTTGACTTTTTTATATTGTTTGGCTGATTAACCTCTGGTAAGACCAACGTCAAGGACCCCACGGTAAACGGGCAGACGGCTGGAGCATTTTGCGGTTCGGTACTCGCAGATCATGGTTAGCGCCAAAAGGGCAGGATAAATGCGTTTTTAATTGTTGCGCGAACGGTTTTCACTATAATCGCCGCCACGTCTTGGAGTTGAATTTTCTTATGTCCGAAGAGACCAATGAACGGCCGGAACGGGAAAGCCGTCCGAGTCCCATAGATGTCCATGTAGGATCGCGAATTCGTCTTCGGCGGACATTATTGGGGATGTCCCAGGAAAGACTGGGCGATGCGCTGGGTCTTACGTTCCAGCAGGTACAGAAGTATGAGCGTGGCGTTAACCGCGTCGGCGCCTCGCGCTTGTTCGATATCTCCCGGGTACTTGATGTCCCGATCAGCTTTTTCTTCGAAGACATGCCGGAAGGCATGGACGCAACGCCGATTTCGGGTCCGCGCGGCCGATCCTACGGGTTCGCCGAAGCGCAGGAGCCTTTTTCCAACGGCGTCGATGACAATCTTACCAAGCGGGAAACGCTGGAGCTGGTCCGCGCCTATTACCGCATCACCGACCCTTCGGTGCGCAAGCGGGTGTTCGACCTGATGAAGAGCCTGGCTCCCGCCGAAGCCCCCTTCGAAACCTAATCCAGCGTAATCCGTTCTGGTGGCCATCTGAGGCGTCTATCTGCGCTTCCGGTGCTCACGTACTGACGTACGCTCCGCTCCGGTTCTCGACAGCCGCCCCAGCTAGACACACCATAACGAATTACGCATTCCGGCGTGATCTCCGAAGTCTCGCCGAGGCAAGTGCCCCGGAACCAGATTCAAAGAAGTTTTTTTGCTTTCGCGGGCGGCCAGCCTTTTTCTTCAGAAAAAGAAGATTCTTCCTTATTCCGCTTCAAGCTTCCCCAACCGCATGTTCCTCGGCGGCGATTTCGGCGGCGCGGGCGGCTACCGCGGCGGCGCCGATGGGTGGTCCGGGGAAGCGCCGGCGGGCCACGCCGAACCATAACACGATCATCAACGCGATCAGGCCCAGCCCGTAGCTGATGAGGATGTTATTCGGCGGCTGAATGCCAATGAAGATCACCACCAGCGTGCCGAGGACGCCGAGCACGGCGATCGGCTTTGACCATCCGCCCAGTCGGAACGGGCCGAATTCCGTCCAGCTTTTGCCCTCAGCGAAGATGCCGGCCAGAATGGGCATCGCGTAGGAAACATAGAGAAACATCGCACAGCCGGCGGCGAGCGCGCCGAAAGCCGGCGAATACAAGGTGGAGAGAAAAGCCAGCAGCGCCGCCAGCCAGATCGCCGCCACCGGACTCCGATGCGCAGCGTTCACGTGGCGCCAGATTTTATGCCCCGGCAGCCCACCATCGCGCGAGAAGGCGAAGATCATGCGCGAGGTCGAGGTAACGCCGGCCAAGGCACAAAGATAATTCGAAAGCACGATGCCGATATAGAGCAGGTCCTTCAGTGCTGTCGGCACCGTAAGGCCGCCGAGCAGATTGAAAAACACGCTGCTGCCATCCAGCGCCGCCTTGCTGGTGTCCGGCATGGCCAGCACGAAGGATGAGACCATCACCAATCCGAAGGCGAAAGACCAGAATACCGAATTGAGCATGCCCTTGGGCACGGCGCGGCGGGCATCCTTGGTCTCCTCGGATATATGAGCCGAGGCGTCAAAGCCGGTAATCGTGTAGATCGGCAGCAACAGGCCGAGCAGGAACACATAAAGCGGGTGGCTGCTCTGCGGCACCACGCCGCCGCCGGGGCTGCCGGAATTATTGGTGAAGGTCAACAGCCGTGAGAATTCCAGATGCGGCGCGCCGAACAGCATGGCTGCGGTCAGCACTACGGCCACCACCAGAATCAGGTAGCCGGAAAAATCCGTCAACAGCGTCGTCAGGCGGATGCCGCGATGGTTGAACGCCGCCTGGCTAAGGAGGATCACCGCCACCGAGAAAATCTGCTGCGGTGCCCCCCATTTCGACGTATCGATCCCGAAAATATTGGTCAGAATCAGGCTGGTGAACAGCAGATACACCCCGACATCCACCGAGGAGACCACAAAGATCAGGCCGAGCAGGTTGACGAAGGCGGTTGCCCAGCCCCAGCCGCGCCCGCCCAGGATCGAGGACCAGTGGTAGAGCCCGCCGGCTGTGGGGTAGGCCGACGAGATCTGCGCCATCGCCAGGGCTACGATCATCGCGTAAATTGAGCCGACAATCCAGCCGACGAACACGCCAAAGCCGCCACCGGTACAGAAACCCACCTGAAAGCTGGTGATGCCGCCCGCGAGGATGCAAATGATGGAAAATGAAATGGCGAAATTCGAAAACCCACCCATGCGCCGCGATAATTCCTGCGCATAGCCCATTTTATGCAGCGCGGCGGTATCGTCCGCCAGTGTGGAATCGTTCAGTGTGGAATCGTTCAGTGTGGAATCGTTGTTATGTAAGGCCATTTTTTGGCTCCCCCCCTAAATCCCGAACGCGCTCAGTTAGGGGTATTGCCGCAACAAAGCAGCGAATGGCCACGACTCCCCTGTGGCGCGTTTGTAGATGCTACGCATGGCGCGGCGTTTCGCCAAGCAAAACTTTACGGGATTTTTACCTCGTGACGCGTTGAGCGCTAAGCCGGGGTGCCTCTGGGGTTTTAATCACTTACACCCGAAATCGCTAGTACCCTGCGTCATTCATGACGCTGGGTACTGCGCGCGGGCGGAGGGGCCGAAGGTTCCGCCGGCGCGAAGCGTCGGTGGAATGGCCCCGGAGGGTGGTGGGCGGCGCGCGCTAAATATGACCCTAGTGGGACACGGCATTTTCAATGCCGCGTCCCACTAGGAGAAAGCGGTTCCTTAAATCCCGCCCGCCTTGGAGGACCGGCCGTATTCAGCCAGTGCGGACGCAAGCTTGATAGGTTGGCCGGATTCGTGGACAGTCACGAACATAACAAAGCATCCAAAATCGAGAGCACCGCCGGATGGGCGCTTTTCCACACAAGATCGCATTCTTAAATCAGCCGCCAAGGAGGGAACAGGATGGCAAAACAAGGCACGCTCACTTTGCCTGAATTGCGGGCTTTGGCGGAGGCCGGCGAGATCGATACGGTGCTGATGGCTGCGCCCGACATGCAGGGCAGGCTGCAGGGCAAGCGGGTAATGCCGAAATTCTTCCTGGAATCCGTAACCGTTGATGCCGCCGAAGGCTGCGCCTATCTGCTGGCGACCGATATCGAATGTGCGCCGGTGGATGGCTATGCGCTTACCTCCTGGGAGAAGGGTTACGGGGATTTCGTGTTTGTCCCGGATATGGCGACGCTACGGATCGCACCCTGGCAGCCTGGCGCCGCAATGGTGCTATGCGATATCGAGTTGCTTGGCCGCCACCCTGCGGAAATGGCGCCGCGCAGCATGCTGAAAAAGCAGTTGGCACGTCTAAAAACCCACGGCCTCAGCGCTTATGCAGCCACCGAGCTGGAATTCATTTTGTTTCGCACGAGCTATGAGGAAGCCTGGAGCAGCGGCTATCGCAACCTGGCGCCGGCCAATCAATATAACTGCGATTATTCGATGCTGGGCACCGCGCGCGTGGAGCCGGTGATCCGCAAAATCCGCAACGCGATGGAAGCCGCCGGTATTCAGGTGGAGAACTCCAAAGGCGAATGCAATCTCGGCCAGCACGAAATCAATTTCCGCTATGGCGATGCGCTATCCGCCGCCGATGGCCATGTGATCTACAAGGAAGCCGCCAAGGAGATCGCCGCCGAATCCGGCCATGCGCTCACCTTCATGGCGAAATTCAACGAGCGCGAAGGCAATTCCTGTCATACCCATCTGAGCCTGCGCGACGCCGCCGGCAAAGCGGTTTTTCTCGGCGAGGACGGGCATCATCCCTCGAAACTCTTCCTGCAATTTCTTGCGGGATTAATCGCCCATGCGGCGGAGTTGGCGTTTTTCTTTGCCCCCAACATCAACTCCTACAAGCGCTACGCCGCCGGCAGTTTTGCGCCGACCGCCATTGCCTGGGGGCTGGATAATCGCACCTGCGCCTTCCGGGTGCTGGGCCATGGCAAATCCTTGCGGGTAGAAAACCGCCTGCCGGGCGGCGATGTGAACCCGTACCTCGCGTTGGCCGCGATGATCGCCGCCGGGCTGGACGGCATCGAGCAGGATTTGGCGCCGGCGCCAATGTTTACCGGCAATGCCTATATCGCGGATCTGCCGCGGGTTCCCGGCATGCTGGCGGAAGCGGCGCGCCTGTTCGGAGCAAGCGAATTCAACAAGGCCGCTTTCGGGGCAGACGTAGTTACCCATTACGCGCAGATGGCCAAGGTGGAATTGGATGCGTTCAATGCTGCCGTGACCGATTGGGAACGGTTTCGCTCATTTGAGAGGATGTGAAATGCTGCAAGGCAACTGGCGTATTCCCACCGAAATCCTGGCCGGCCCCGGCCGAATCGGTGAGCTTGCCGGAAGGGTGCGCGATATCGGCGTTTCGCGCGCCTTGATCGTCACCGATCCGGGGGTCGCGGCGCTGCCGTTTTTCGCCGGCATTGTCGCCAGTCTAGAGAAGGAGAATATTGCCGTCTCGGTGTTCGCCCAAGTGCATCCCGACCCGGTTGCCGAGGATGTGGCGGCCGGCCTGCGCGCCTTCATTGCGCATGAGGCGGAAATGGTGATCGCCATTGGCGGCGGCAGCGCGCTGGACAGCGGCAAAACCATCGCGCTTGCCGCCGCAACCGCCCGGCCGCTCTGGGATTTCGAGATCACCTTGACCCCGCCGGCGCTGGATCGGCCGATCCCGCCGATTTTCGCCATTCCCACAACTGCCGGAACCGGCTCGGAAGTCGGCCGCGCCAGCGTGATTACCGACACCGCGAAAGCGCGCAAAATCATCCTGCTGCACCCGCAGATGCTGCCAAAACTGGTGATCCTGGACGCGGAGCTTACCTTCGGCCTGCCGGCGAGTCTGACGGCTTGGACCGGCATGGACGCCCTGGCGCATAATCTGGAGGCGTTCTGCGTTGCCGCCTGGCATCCGGTGGCGGATGGCATCGCGGTGGAGGGCATGCGGATCATCAAAAACGCCCTGGTGACCGCCGTCACCGAACCGAAAAACGTCGATGCCCGCGGCAAGATGCTGGCCGCCGCCGCCATGGGGGCGACGGCGTTTCAGAAGGGGCTGGGCGCCATTCATTCCCTGAGCCACCCGATCGGCGCCAAATTCCATGCCCATCACGGCCTGACAAATGCCGTGCTGATGCCCTATGTGCTGGCCTATAACCGCCCTGCCATCGAGAACAGAATCACTGACGTGGCGCAGAGCCTCGGGATCGCGGATGGTTTCGATGGCTTTCTGAACTGGGTGCTGGATCTGCGCGCCCAGCTTGCGATTCCGCATAGCATTTCCGGGCTCAAGGTCACCGGGGAGTCGCTCGATTTTCTGGCGGTGGAGGCGTTTTTGGACCCCAACACGCCGGACAACCCGCGCCCGGCGGATACGGCGGCGATGCGGAAAATTCTGGTGGCGGCGCTGCTTGGGCGGTTGGAGGGCTTGAGTGATTGAGGCCAGGCGCAAGAACCTGGCCTTTCTTTACAGGCGGTTTTTGGATAAGGGGGCAGGATGAGCTGGCTCACTGAATTCGTTCGCCCGAAAATCCGCACCCTTCTGGGCCGCCGCGAGGTGCCGGATAATCTGTGGCATCAATGCCCGAGCTGCCAGCAGATGATCTTCACGCGCGAGCTGGAGGCGAACAAAAAAGTCTGCCCGCATTGCGGTTTCCACATGCGGGCCAAGGCAACAGAACGGCTGGCCTGGACCTTCGATAATGGCAACTATACCCGCATCGACCTGCCCAGGGCGGTGCCAGACCCGCTGCGTTTTCGGGATCAGAAGAAATATGCCGACCGGCTGAAAGATGCCCGGGACGCCACCCGGCTCGATGACGGGCTGGTGGTAGCGCATGGCAATATCGGCGGCATCAAATCCGTGGTGGCGGCGATGGAATTCGATTTCATGGCGGGTTCTATGGGCGCCGCAGTGGGCGACGGGCTGGTGGCAGCTGCAACACTGGCGGTGCTGCAGGCAGCGCCCTTGATTGTCTACACCGCCTCCGGCGGGGCCCGGATGCAGGAAGGGGCGATCAGCCTGATGCAGATGCCGCGCAGCGTGATCGCGGCGCAGATGGTCGGGCAAGCCGGGCTGCCTTTCATCACTGTTTTGACCGACCCGACGACTGGCGGCGTTTCGGCTTCCTTCGCCATGCTGGGGGACATCCAGATCGCCGAACCCGGTGCCCTGATCGGCTTCGCCGGCGCCCGCGTCATCGAGCAGACCGTCCGCGAAAAACTCCCCGAAGGCTTCCAGCGCGCCGAATACCTGCTGGAGCACGGCATCATCGACATGGTGGTGAAACGCACCGAGATGAAGGCGACCCTCGCCCGGATCATCGGCCTGTTGACCCAGAAGGACCAACAGGCAGCCGCGTGAACGACCCTATCGAGCAGATTGCCGCCCGCCTAGAACGCCTGCATCCGAGGCTGATCGACCTCAGCCTGGACCGGCTGCGCACCCTGCTCGCCCGCTTGGATCACCCTGAACAGCATCTGCCGCCCATCATCCACGTCGCCGGCACCAACGGCAAAGGCAGCACCTGCGCCTTCATCCGAGCGATGGCCGAGGCCGCCGGCCTGCGCGTCCACGTCTACACATCCCCCCATCTCGTCCGCTTCAACGAACGCATCCGCGTCGCCGGCAGCCTCGTGCCCGACGACCGCCTGATCGCCGCCATGGAGCGGATCGAAAAAATCAACGACAACGCCCCGATCACCGTGTTCGAGGTCATCACCGCCACCGCCCTCGACCTGTTCGCCGCCACCCCGGCTGATATCTGCGTGCTGGAGGTCGGTCTCGGCGGCCGAGGCGACGCCACCAACGTCATCGACCTCCCCGCCGCCTGCGCAATCACCTCCATCTCCCTGGATCACCGCGAGCTGCTCGGTCCCACCGTGGAAATCATCGCCGGCGAAAAAGCCGGCATCATGAAACCCGGCATCCCCGTCGCCATCGGCGCCCAGCCGCCGGAGGTCCGCCGCATCCTGCTAGACCACGCCGCCGCCGTCGGCGCCCCGGTGAAACTGCGCGGCCGAGACTGGGACATCGCCCCGACCGCCACTGGCTTCCACTACACCGACGCGACGGCCGCCATCGAGGCGCCCACGCCCTCACTGCCCGGCCTGTTCCAGCAGGACAACGCCGGCATCGCCATCACCGCTCTGCGCGCCACCACTCTCAAGCACGACCCCGCCGGCCTCACCAGAGCGGAATGGCCCGCCCGGCTACAGCGCCTGCACGGACGTCTCGCCGATCTG
>JAMFRY010000248.1 GCA_026225015.1 Alphaproteobacteria bacterium | reverse complement strand
GATGCTGGTGCTGGTGGTTGTCGCCCAGGTGAAGATCAATACCACCAACGCCTATGCCGGTTCGATCGCCTGGTCGAATTTTTTCTCGCGGCTGACGCATAGCCATCCCGGAAGGGTGGTGTGGGTGGTGTTCAATGTGCTGCTGGCGTTGCTGCTGATGGAAATCGGCATCTGGCATGTGATCCAGAGCATATTGGGGCTTTATGCGAATTTTGCCGTGGGATGGATGGGCGCGCTGGCGGGGGATCTGGTGATCAACAAGAAGCTGGGCCTGAGCCCGCCGGGGATAGAGTTCAAGCGGGCGCATCTCTACGATATCAACCCGGTTGGCGTGGGCGCGATGGCGCTTTCCATCCTGGTTTCAAGCGCCATGAGCTTCAATATGTTTGGCGCGACCCAGCATGCGCTGGCGCCGTTCTGGGGCTTGCTGATCGCGTTTGTCGCAGCGCCTTGCATCGCCTTTGCCACCGGGGGCAAATTTTATCTGGCCCGCCAGGAGCCATTGCGGGAAGGTGCTGCCAATTGCGTGGTGTGCGAGGCCGCGTTCGAAGTGCCGGATATGGCGTTCTGCCCGGCCTATATGGGCAATATCTGTTCGCTCTGCTGCTCGTTGGATGCGCGCTGCCATGATTTGTGCAAGCCGCAGGCGAGGTTCTCCGAGCAATTGAGTGACGCAGCACTTTGGGCATTGCCAAAGCGGATCACCGCAATGGCGGACCGGCGGATTGGAATATTCCTTGCCGTGTTCGCGTTGTTTACGGCGGTGATCGCGGCGTTGCTGGGGTTGATCGGGTTCGAATACGCAACTATTCTGCCGGGTGCGGCCAGGGTGATCGATACGACATTATGGGCGGTGTTTTTTGCCTTGTTGATCCTTGCCGCTATCACCGCCTGGCTCCTGGTTTTGGCGCAGTCCAGCCGGCGTGCGGCGGAACAAGAGACCGGACATCAAAACGTGATGCTGATGGACGAGATCGCCGCGCATGAGCGGACCGATGCGGCGCTGGAGAAGGCCAAGGCAGTCGCGGAATCGGCGAATGTCGCGAAGAGCCGGTATATCGTTGGGGTGATTCACGAAATTCGCGCGCCGCTGAACGCGATTTTCGGTTATGCGCAATTGCTGGAGCGGGCCAGCACGCTGCGACCGGCCGATGCCATCCGGGTAATCCGGCGCAGCGCCGAGCATTTGT
The DNA here is from genome assembly GCA_026225015.1 of Alphaproteobacteria bacterium. Lineage (GTDB taxonomy): Bacteria > Pseudomonadota > Alphaproteobacteria > Acetobacterales > Acetobacteraceae > Acidocella. The sequence continues at coordinate 3,563 of JAMFRY010000248.1, read as the reverse complement.
CCAACCTGGTGGACGGGCTGCTGGATATTTCGCAAATCGAGACCGGGGCGTTGCAATTGCATCGCGACCGGGTGAACCTGCCGGAATTTTTGGACCAGATCGTCGATATGTTCCGGCTGCAGGCGGCCGCGAAAGGGATCGGGTTTTTTGATGAGCGGCCGCATAATTTGCCGCGCCATATCTATATCGACGAGAAGAGGCTGCGGCAGATCCTGATCAATCTGCTCTCCAACGCGATCAAATATACCGATCGCGGCAGCGCCAGTTTACGCATAAGGCGGCGCGGGCAGGTAACGGAGTTTGAGGTTGTCGATACCGGGCATGGGATACGCACGCAGGATATCGAGGCGATTTTTGAACCGTTCGAGCGTGGACATGTGCCGGCGGCGAATGCGGTGCCGGGGACCGGGCTTGGCCTTACCATCACCAAGCTGCTGACGCAGATATTGGGCGGCGAGATTTCGGTGGAAAGCGAGGTCGGCAAAGGCAGCGTGTTCCGGCTGCGGATGCTGCTCTCGGAAGCGCCGGGACCGGCGGCGGTGGCGGCGGAGCGGCGGATTACCGGCTATTCCGGCCCGCGCCGGCGGGTGCTGGTGGCCGATGACGATTTTGACCAGGTGGAATTGCTGCAGGACGTTCTGGCGCCCCTGGGCTTTGTTTTTTTCTCCGCCAGTGATGGGGTGAGCGCTTTACGCATGGCGGGAGATTGCGCGCCGGATCTGGTGATCCTGGATATTGCGATGCCGGGAATGTCCGGCTTGGAGGCGGCGGCGGCTTTGCGGGTCAAATTTGGCGAAGCGGTGAAGATATTGATCGTCTCGGGCAACTTTCATGATACGCCGAAGGTGAGAGCAATCGAGACGCAGGCCACGCCTGCCCGCGCGCATGATGGGTATTTGGCCAAGCCCATGGACATCCGCGCGCTGTTGGAGGTGATTCAGAAATTGCTTGGGCTGGACTGGCTGGTTGATCCGGCGCCGGCGCCCTTGCCGAAGCTGCTGGATGATCCGTTGCTTATGGCCCGGCCGGGGCGCCAGCATTTGACCGATCTGTTGCAATTGGGGCGGATTGGCTATGTGCGCGGGATTGAGGCGAAACTGGCCGAGATCGAAGATTTGGAGCCGCAGACAGCAGGTTTTGCGACGCATTTGCGGGAGATGGTGCGCGGCTTCGAGCTGGCGCGCTATATGGCCTGTTTGCAAAGCCTGCCGGAGTTGACCGGAAATGACTGAGCGTTCAACGCAGCGCGATACGGTGCTGGTGGTGGATGATACGCCCGACACGTTGGGATTTTTGACCGATGCGCTGGAACACGCGAATCTGACCGTGCTGGTGGCGATCGACGGCGCGAGCGCGATTGCAACCTTGGCGCATGTAACGCCGGATTTGATCTTGATGGATGCGGTGATGCCGGTGATGGACGGGTTCGAGACCTGCCGGAAAATCAAAGCCGATGCAGCCTTGGCGCATCTGCCGGTGATCTTCATGACCGGATTGTCCGATACCGAACACGTGGTGCGCGGGCTGGAGGCAGGCGGCGTGGATTATGTGGCCAAGCCGATTGTGGTGGATGAATTACTGGCGCGCATCCGCGTGCATCTGGCCAATGCGCGGATAGCGAACCGGGCGCGCCTGGCCCTGGACGTGACCGGGCGCTATCTGCTGGCGGCCAACGAAGCGGGGCGGATCATCTGGAGCACGCCGCAGGCCGAGAAACGATTGACGCTGGCGTTTCCAGGGTTTTCAGCGAGCGAGTTTGTTATTCCGAAGACCAACAGCATCGCGGTGAATGGCAGACAGCTGATATTTTCGCTCCTGAGCCGGACCGGGACGGATGAGTATTTATACCGCCTGAGCGAAACCGGCGGCGGGCAGGAGGAGCTGTTTCTGCGGCAATATCTTTCGCTTACGACGCGGGAATCCGAGGTTCTCATCTGGATCGCCCGCGGCAAATCGAACCGCGACATCAGCGATATTCTGGGGATCAGCCCGCGAACCGTGAATAAGCATCTGGAGCAGATTTTTACCAAACTGGGAGTTGAGAACCGAGCCTCCGCCGCGGCCTTGGCGGTTGGGGCGCTGGCGACGCGTGAGTGAGCGAGTACCCTGCGTCATTCATGACGCTGGGTATTGCGCGCGGGTTGGTGGGCGGCGCGCGCTAAATATGACTCTAGTGGAACACGGCATTTTCAATGCCGTGTTCCACTAGAGGATGTGCGATAGGATAGCGTCCGCCGCGGCTTGCGATGGCGCCCTGTCAGCTGTACGTAACGTGTTTAGGGCGGGCGCAAAGCCGTCGCGCTGTGCGTTGGCGGCTTGGCCGTTGGTAAGCAAAGTGCGCAGGGTGGCGGCGAGTTTTTCCGGCTTGCAATCCTGTTGCAGCAATTCCGGCACCAATTCGCGCCCGGCCAGCAGGTTGATCATGGCGACATATTTCACCTTGATCACCCGCCGGGCGATGGCCCCGCTGATGGGATTGACCCGGTAGGTGACCGCCATCGGAACGCCGGCCATGGCCAATTCCAAGGTGGACGTGCCGGATTTGGTCAAGGCGGCGCGGGCGGCGGCGAAGGCGTCGTAGCGGTCGGGCTCGTCGCGCACGATGATCGGTTCGACCGGCCAATCCGCGGTCATGGCGGCGGCGGCCTCGGCGATGTCGGGGGCGGCGGCGAGCACCGGCACCAGGTTGGGAATATCGCGTTGCAGCCTTGCCATGGTCTCCCGGAAGACCGGCAGCAGCCGGCTGGTTTCAGTAACGCGCGAGCCGGGCAGGATGACAACCGGCACGGCGCTGCGCAGGATTTTATGGGTGGCGAAAAACCGTTCGGCGCTGCCGGCTCCGGCGCCGGATTCCAGCACCGGATGGCCGATGAACTTCGGATGCAGGCCGTATTTGCCGAAGAATTCCGGCTCGAAAGGCAGCAGGCAGAGCAGTTCATCCCACAGGCCGGGGTATTTTTTAACCCGATTTTGCCGCCAGGCCCAGACCTGCGGGGCGACGTAATGGATGCGACGCACGCCAAGGTCCTTGATGCCCTTCAGCACGCGTATGTTAAAATCTGGGCTGTCGATGGTAACCACCACGTCCGGGCGGCTGGCAGCGATGGCGGCGATGGTTTCACGAATGCGCCGGAGGAGCGGGAGGAGATGCGGCAGGATTTCGGCCAGGCCCATTCTCGACAGCTCCTGCATGGGAAATTGCGAGATAAGCCCGGCCTCCGCCATGCGCGGGCCGCCAATGCCGGAGAACTCCAGATCCGGACGCCTTGCCTGCAATGCGCGTATCAGCCGGCCGCCGAGCACGTCCCCGCTCGCCTCGCCGGCGATGATGAAGATTTTTTTCATCGGATTTCGATGGCGGGGCAAAGACTCATGGGCAGCTTGTAAGGCGCTGGCCGCCAAAGCTCCAGGGTGCCTGGCGGGTTGCTGCTATGGGCTCTATGGACCGCGCTTTTCCAGGCTTGTTTAAAAAGGCTTTGCCAGGACGATGCCGCCGGCGCTGCCGTGTCGGGAGGATCCGGCCGCTGATATCGTTTGCTGGTTTGCCACAGATCTCCGGTTGG
>JAMFRY010000247.1 GCA_026225015.1 Alphaproteobacteria bacterium | reverse complement strand
GGCGCCGATTGAGGACAAGCAGCGCCGGATTGAACTTATCGACACGGAAATCGCCATTTTGCTGCGCGAAATCGCCTCGGGCGGCGAACATGACGCGCGTGTTTCCGAAATAACCGAAGAAAAATCCCGGCTGGGTGAAGAACTCGCGGCGCTGAATATCCGTTTCGCCGAAGAGAAGAAACTGGCCACCGGCATTTCCGAAATCCGCGGCAAGATCGAGAACCAGGAAGACACCGAAGACAAGCTGGTATTGAAGGGCAAACTCAACGCATTGCACGCGCAATTGCGTGAATTGCAAGGCGAAACGCCGCTGATCTTCCCGGTGGTGGACGGTCAGGCCGTTGCCGAAATCGTCGAAAGCTGGACGGGTATCCCGGCCGGGCGCATGCAGTCCAACGAAATCAACACCGTTCTCAACCTGAAACAGGCGATGCAGGAACGCATCGTCGGCCAGCCGCACGCGCTGGAGGCGGTGGCCCAGGCGATCCGCACCTCGCGCGCCAAGCTCACCGATCCGCGCAAGCCGATCGGCGTGTTCATGATGGTCGGCACCTCCGGCACCGGCAAGACCGAGACGGCGCTGACGCTGGCCAACCTGCTCTATGGCGGCGAGCAGAACATGACCACCATCAACATGACCGAGTTCAAGGAGGAGCATAAGGTTTCGCTTCTCATGGGCTCGCCGCCCGGCTATGTCGGCTATGGCGAAGGCGGCATCCTGACCGAGGCGGTGCGCCGGCGCCCCTATTCCGTCATCCTGCTGGACGAGATGGAAAAAGCCCATCCCGGCGTGCAGGACGTGTTCTTCCAGGTGTTCGACAAGGGCAACATGAAGGATGGCGAAGGCCGCGACATCGACTTCAAGAACACCGTCATCATCATGACATCCAATGCCGGCACCGATCTGATCGAAAAACTCTTTGCCGATCCGGAAACCGCGCCGGACGCGGCGCAGTTGGCCGTTGCCCTGCGGCCGGAATTGCTGAAATATTTCAAGCCGGCATTTCTTGGGCGGGTAACGCTGGTGCCGTATTTCCCGCTCGGCGATGACGTCATCAGGCAAATTGTCCGGCTGCAGCTTAACAAGATCGCAAACCGGGTGAAGGAAGCCTACAAATCCGGTTTCACCTACGCGCCGGAGTTGGTCGATACGATCGCCACGCGCTGCAAGGAATCCTCCTCCGGGGCGCGCAATGTGGAGAATATCCTCTCGCGCAGCCTGCTGCCGGAACTTTCCGCCGAGGTTCTAACCCGCATGGCCGCGGGCGAGGGGATCACAGACATATCGGTCGGCATCGGACAGGATGGTGCCTTCACCTACCAGCTTGGCTGACACATCAATTTTTAACATCAATTTTTAATTAGGAGCAAACAGCATGGCGATTTATCTCAAATATTCCAGCCCCGACGTTAAGGGCGATGTCACGACCCAAGGTTTTGCCGATCAGATTGAAATTTCATCCATGCAACTGGGCATCGGGCGGGCGATCGGATCCCCCACCGGCAAGTCCGGCAACCGTGAATCCAGCACGCCGAGCGTGTCCGAGATCGTGATTACCAAGGCGTTCGACAATGCGAGCGGCGGCTTGCTGAAGGAAGCGCTCGGCTCCAGCACCAAGGCCTCGGTGGTGATCAGCTTTGTCCGCACCGATGAAGGCGGCGCCAAAACCTATCTCCTGATCACACTCACGGACGTGGCGATCAGCGGGTTCAGCATATCGAGCGGCGGCGACCGGCCGTCCGAGAGCGTCTCGCTCAATTTCACCAAGATCGAAACGAAGTTCACCCCAACCAAGCCGGACGGCACCGACGGCTCGCCCTTCCCCGTCACCTACGATCTCGGCCTGCAGAAACTTACCTAACGGCGCCGCCGGTCCGGCGCCCGCAACGGGGCCGGACCGGTTTTTCTTTGTCGAAAAGCCGTAGAGATGATTCAGATCAAGGGTGGGAAGCATGTCATTCACGGCGCCGTGGAGTAATTATACTAACGGAGACCTGCTATACGGATTGCATGGGCCGCGCGGAGAGCTGGCCGCGTTTTTGGGACTGGTCAACAACTATACCATTGACGAGTACGACATTGCCTCGGCGCCGCGGGCGACGGCGCTCCCGCTTCAGTTCGATCCCGGCTTTCGTGATGCGCTGCTGGCGAACGGCAAATACGCCGAGGTGGTGCAGCATGGCGACGTGGGTTGGGATCTCAGCGACAATGCGCATTGGCAGGGCGGCGACTATGAAAGGGCGCTGACCGTTGCGAAGCGCAAGTGCAAGGGCGGGCTGGAATGGATCATCTATAATACCACCCGGAAGATTCATTTCTGTCTCGACGGGATGAACCTCGCCGCGGCGGCGTCGAAAACCTATGACGGCCTGTCCGGCGGCTCGGCCGACGCGCCGCAAGGAAAGGCCGGGCCGCTGGTGGACACTTATGCCAAGCCGCGGTCGATCACAGGCGCGGAAATCCGCTGGGTTTATCGCAACAAGCTCGACCCCAGGGTGCGGACCGCCGTGCAGTTCTGGCGGCGCAAGGTGTCCTGGGCGGGCGGGGTGAAGACAACGGCCGGCTGGTACCAATGCCCGCCGCCCTGGAGCGACCCGGCGGCGTCGCATGAGGTAAGGTCGGCCTGGGCGGCGTACCTGCCAGCCCATCCATTCACGCCGTAATATCAGGCGGCTGCTTTCTCCGCGCTACATCCGATTCTTTGCCATCCCGCCATCGCCGATCACATCATACGCCGCCCAGAAAAACGGGTTGGCGAGCTTCGCTGGAAAGCTGGTCCCCGCCCCGGCGATCAACGCCAACTGCGCCGCCCGCAAGCTCCCCGCGGCACCGCCATCTTCGCCCGCGTTGAGCCGGCTCAGCGTGGTCGCGATCAGATAGGCGGAAACCTGATCGTTTACCGACCATTGCGTCACGATCAGCGCCCGCGCCGCGGCATAAAACATGCTGCGCGCCTGGCCGGTGAGCGCTTCGCCCCCCGCCTCGCCGCCGCCGGTATTGCAAGCCGAGAGCAGAACCAGATTGGCATCCAGATGTAGATCCGTAACCTCACTCGTGCTCAGCAGCGCCTGGTCGGCGGAAGCAGCGCCCGGCGGCGTCGAGGTGACAATCGCGGGCTCTACCTGGCACGGCAGATCGGTCGGCAGCAGGCCATGGGTGGCAAAATGCAGGATGCGGTAATCCTTCAACTCCGCCGCCTCCACATTCGGGACCGTGAACGCCGTCCCGAGCAACTCATCCCCAGGTCCGGCGCCGAATACCGAGGCGGCGGCCTCCAGCTCGACCTTGGCAAAGGGAAGCTGCGGCAGGTTGGCGAACAGGGCTGCGCTGTCGCCACAGCTGGTCCCAGGATAGCTCGCCTGCGCCTGGGGTAGCGTGGCCGGCACGAAATCGCCAAATCCGAACCAGGGTTTCTGCGCTGCCGACGTACCGGCCACCTTGCGCAGCGAAACAAAACTCGAGGCCGCCGGCACGTAGGCCAGCGTGGTCTTGCGGATCAGCCATGGCGCGTGCGCCAGATCATTCGCCGAGGCCGGCCCGGTGGGCAGCAAGGCGAAGGGCAAGGCCAGCAGCGGCCCGGACGGGGCGACCACCAATTCGCGCACCCGGCGCAGCTGCGGCGCGAAGGGTTCCAGCGTGCCGCCATAGATTTTCGCCGCATCCGCCACGTCAAAGGCTGGCAACCCGGTTGCCCCAGGCTCGATGCTGGCGCGCACCTGCGCCACCAGCACGCCGAAATCCGTATCGGTCAGGCTGCTTTGCGCCACCTGCACGCGGCCATTGCCCAGGAAGAACAGCCAGCTATGCGCCGGCGTGGCTGTAATACCCAGAAACGCCTCATCCGGCCGCAGCCGTTCCAGAACCGCGCTGGCCGGCACCTGCTGCTGCACCAGCGCGTTCAAATTCGGCGCTGCCTCCTGCTCGGCGAGTTCGGTTTGCGACAAAACGGCGTTGGCGGCGGCAATCTGCTTGTCGAGCGCCGCCAGCCCCTTTGCATTGCTGCCGCCGGCCTGGCTCAACGCATCGCGCTGCTGGTACAGGGCGACCAGCCGTGCCTGCGCGTCCTGCTGGTCGCGGATCGCCGCCGCCACTTGCGGATCGGAGGATGAACTCGCGAGCCGCGCCGATACCGAGGCGATTTCCTGCGCAGTCACATTGCCCTGCGTCAGCTCCGCCGCCTCGAACATCTCGGCGTAAAGCGCGCCGGCCTGCGAGGGCTCTGCCTGCGCTTGCGCCGCGAAATCATCCAGGCAAGGCCCGAGCAGCGCGGCCGAGGTGCCGAGCTGCAATGTGCCCAGCAAAGCGATGCCGCGGCGGCATTGCGCGAGCGCCTCCGAATCCCGGCCTTCCAGATGCAGCGCCGCGGCGCGCAGCAACTCACTCTCCGCCACCGGACGCGAGCCCGGAATATCACTGGCGAAATCCAGCGCCGCCTGGTTGAACGCCGCCGCGGCCGAGCGGTCCAACCCATTGGCCAAAGCCAGCTCGCCGCTGCTGCGCGAAAGCCGGGCAGCCAGAATCGGCGGGGTGACGCCATTGGCCGTGGCAAGGTTCTGGGCGCCTGCAATGGCGCGCGCGGCGCCGGCCTTGTCGCCGTTCGCCAGTAACGCCACCGCTTCGTAACGGCGCGTCTCGATCAGGCCGAGCAGCGCATCCTGAATCGCCGGGCTGTTCAACGTCACTTGCGCGGCCAGCAGATTCTGCGAATTTCCCGGACCGAAATTGGCAAATTCGGAAGCACCGCCCGCCGGCTGGATACCGGCCTGCAACACCTCGCTCGGCAGCAGAACGGCATAGGCAGCATCGGCCTGGTTGAGCAGCGCCAGCGCTTGCGCCGGCTGGTTCTGGTTGAGCTGGTCCAGCCCTTGATAGAATAGCAGCTTGGCGCCCGCCGTCGGGTCGCTGGAACGCGGCGCCAAAGCGGCGGCGGCGGCGAAACTATTGGCGGCGGCGGCAAACTGCCCGGCATCGGAGAGGTTGAGCGCCAGCTCGAGCAACGGCG
>JAMFRY010000246.1 GCA_026225015.1 Alphaproteobacteria bacterium | reverse complement strand
GTATGGTTCGCCTCGCCCAGATAGGGTTCGACCAGGAAGTGACCCGCCGGAATGGCGCTGGCGCCGTTGGAATTGAGCGAACCGGTAAACCAGGCCTCCTCATGCACCGCTTCAGGCACGCCATCATCCGCATCCGCCGCGAAGGGCAGGATCAGTAAAATCATCAAGGCGCGCCATGCATTGCTCATTTCATTGATATTAGGAACTGATACACTTGTTAGAAGTTCAAATAGTGTCACGAGACACTTAATCGGGGATTCCATCGATGCTGCTGCAATCTCCCTGGCAAGCGCGCCTCGCCGAAGGGGCGGGGCCGCCGTCGGAGCGGCTGATCGCCGCCCTGGCCGACGACATCATCGAAGGCAGGCTGGAGGCGGCGGCGCGCCTGCCGGCCCATCGCGATCTGGCCTGGGAATTGAAGATCGGCGTCGGCACGGTCACCAAGGCCTATGCGGTGCTGGAGCGGCGCGGGCTGATCCGCAGCGTGAAGGGGCGCGGCACCTTCGTGGCGCTGGTCCAGGCGCGCAGCCCGGCCGCGATCGACCTGTCCTACAATGTACCGCCGGCCATTCTCAGTGAGCGCCTGTTGCGGCGGACCCTGGCCGGCATCGCGCGGACGGTCGATCCCTGCCTGTTCACCGATTATCCGCCGCCGAGCGGCCATGACGAGCATCGCCGCCTGATGGCGCGCTGGCTCGACGCGCTCGGCATGCCGGCCGATCCGGCCCGTGTGGTGCTGACCGCCGGGGCGCAGCAGGCGCTGGCGGTGGCGTTCGCAGCGGCGTTGCGGCCGGGCGGGACCATCTATTGCGATGCGTTGACCTATCCCGGGATCATTACCTTGGCGCGGTTCTCCCGCTATCGGTTGGTCGGGGTGGCGATGGATCGGGAAGGCATGGTGCCGGCGGCGCTGGAGAAGGCGTTGGCCGCGCGAACGGGCGGGCTGCGCTCGGCGTTGGTCTATGTCATGCCGACCATGCAGAACCCGACCACGGCGACGATGAGCGCGACCCGGCGCCACGAGATCGCGGCTTTATGCCAGGCGCATAAGGTGCCGATCGTCGAGGACGACGTCTATTCGCTGTCGCCGCTGCCTGACCGGGTCCCGATTGCGGCGCTGGCGCCGGAGCGGACCTTCTATGTCAACAGCCTGTCCAAGACGGTCAGTCCCGGCCTGCGCATCGGCTCGCTGGTGGTGCCGCCGGGACAGATGGAGCGCGCCATCGCCGCTTTGAGCGCGACATTGGTCAATGTGCCGCCTCTGTCCTGTGCGGTGATGGAGCGGTGGATGCTGGACGGCACCGCCGAGACGCTGCGCGGCGCGGTGCGGATGGAGGCGGATCGGCGGACTGCTTTGGCACGGTCGATTTTGGGGGAGGCGTTGGTTCGGTCCGAAATCGTTGGGTTTCATGCGTTCATACCGATGAAGCGGGTGGAGGCGGATCGGTTGGCGGCGGCGTGCGCCGCGGTGGGGGTGGCGGTGACGGCGCCGCGGGCTATCGCGGCGAACAGGGGGGATAAGGAGAGTGGGGTCCGCTTATGTCTGGGGACGCCGACATTGCCGGATTTGCGGGCTGGGTTGAGCAAGATTGCGGCGCTGATGGCGGAGCGGGGAGAGGTGGGGAGAGGGGTGGGGGTTTGATTTCGAGCCCGACTCTTCGTCACCCCCGCGGAGGCGGGGGCCCAGGAAAGCGCCGCGGCAATCCTTCTCGCGGCGTTAGCCGCGTCCTTTGTGGCAGGCGAAAGCCGTCTTGTTTAAGCGGCAGAGCCGCGCCTTTGTGCAGGCGATAGCCGGCTTTGCGTCCTTCTTGAGCCGCTGATCCCGTGGAAACCTCTGAT
>JAMFRY010000245.1 GCA_026225015.1 Alphaproteobacteria bacterium | reverse complement strand
GCTGGTCACGGTCAAGCCGCCAGTTGTCTGGCGCGGGCCGCGCGCAGGGCAGCAAAATCCGCATCCGCATGGTAGGAACTGCGGGTCAACGGTGTGGCGGAAACCTGCAAAAACCCTTTGGCCCGCGCCATGGCGGCATAATCCTCGAACTCTTCCGGCGGCACGAAGCGCTCCACCGCGGCATGCTTAACGGAAGGCTGCAAATACTGCCCGATGGTGAGAAAATCCACATCGGCGATGCGCAGATCATCCATCACCTGGCCGATCTCGGCCCGCGTCTCGCCCAAGCCTACCATCAGGCCGGATTTGGTGAAAATCGCCGGATCAATACGCTTCACCGTATCGAGCAGGCGCAGTGACTGATAGTAGCGTGCCCCCGGCCGGATGGTTGGATAGAGCCGCGGCACGGTTTCCAGATTATGGTTGAACACATCCGGCTTTGCCGCCGCCACAACTTCCACCGCGCCCGGTTTGCGCAGAAAATCCGGGGTGAGAATCTCCACCGTCGCCGCCGGCGCGTGGCTGCGGATCGCGCCGATCACCGCGGCGAAATGGCTGGCGCCGCCATCGGGCACATCATCGCGGTCCACCGAGGTGATCACCACATGCCGCAATCCCAGCGTCGCCACGGCCTCCGCCACGCGCTGCGGCTCGCCGGCATCCAGGGGCGCTGGAACACCTGTTGATACATTGCAGAAGGCGCAGGCGCGGGTGCAGATTTCGCCCATGATCATCATGGTGGCGTGACGCTGCGACCAGCATTCGCCGATATTCGGGCATGCCGCTTCCTCGCACACCGTCACCAGGTTTTTGGCCCGCATCAGCGCCTGGGTTTCGAAATAAACCGGACTCGAAGGCGCCTTTACCCTGATCCATGCCGGCTTGCGCTGAATCGGGTTATCGGGGCGGTGCTGCTTTTCCGGATGGCGGATCCGGTGGTCGATCTCGATGCGCGTGCTCATGAAAGGCTTTCTTCAACTTGCCCAAACCTAGCCCATTGGGGCGGGCGCTAAAAGTGGATGACCTGACCATAGGCGTCAAGCACCGACTCATGCATGGCCTCTGACACGGTGGGATGCGGGAATACGGTTTCCATCAGCTCTTTCTCCGTGGTTTCCAGCGTGCGGGCGATGACAAAGCCTTGAATCATCTCGGTAACTTCGGCGCCGATCATGTGGGCACCCAGCAGCTCGCCGGTTTTCGCGTCGAAAATGGTCTTTATGAAGCCCTCCGGCTCGCCCATGGCGATGGCCTTGCCGTTGCCGATGAACGGAAAGCGCCCAACCCGGGCCTCGTAGCCGCTTTCCTTGGCTTTTTGCTCGGTGAGCCCCACGGAGGCGATTTGCGGGCGGGCATAGGTGCAGCCGGGGATATTGCCGGGTTCCAGCGGATGTGGGTTCAACCCTGCTATCGCCTCAACGCAGATCACACCCTCATGGCTGGCTTTATGGGCAAGCCAGGGCGGGCCGGCCAGATCGCCGATGGCGTAGATGCCCGGCTCGCCGGTGCGGCCATAGCCATCTACCACCACATGCGTGCGCTCAACTTTTACTCCGGTGCCTTCCAGCCCGAGATTTTCGGTATTGCCGACAATGCCGACGGCAGAAATCACCCGCTCGGCAGTGATTTTTTGCTCTTTGCCGGCTGCTTCCAAGGTTACGGTGACGCTGGCATCACCTTTCTCGACGCCCTTTACGGTGGCGGAGGTAAAAATTTCGATCCCCTGCTTCTCGAAGGCTTTTCGCGCGAAGGCCGAGACTTCGGCGTCTTCCACCGGCAGAATGCGGTCCAGCATTTCCACCACGGTCACCCGCGCGCCCAGGTTCTGGTAAAAACTCGCAAATTCGATCCCGATCGCGCCGGAGCCGATGATAAGCAGCGATTTCGGCAGCTCAGTCGGCACCATGGCCTCGAAATAGCTCCAGATGAGCTTGCCATCGACCTCGATGCCCGGAATTTGCCGCGGCCTGGCGCCGGTGGCGAGGATGATATTTTTTGCAGTCAGCGTGGCGATTTTCTTGCCGTCCTTGGCAACATCGAGCTTGCCGGCGCCCGCGAGTTTGCCGAACCCGTCGAATACCGTGACCTTGTTCTTCTTCAGCAGATGCGTGACGCCGGAGGTGAGCTGCTTGGCCACCGCGCGTGAGCGTTTGACGATCTTCTCCAGGTCGAAGGTGATGTTGTCGGCCTTGAATCCAAATTCATCCAGGTGATGCAGAAGGTGATTGATTTCCGAACTGCGCAGCAACGCCTTGGTTGGAATGCAGCCCCAGTTGAGGCAGATGCCGCCGAGATGTTTGCCCTCGACCACCGCCACCTTCAATTTCAATTGCGCGGCGCGAATTGCTGCCACATATCCGCCCGGCCCGCCGCCGACAATAATGAGGTCGAAATTTTGGTCATCCGCCATTTTTCAGTTCTCCCCTCACAGCAACAGGCTTAGGGGATCTTCAATGATCGCCTTCAGCGTCGCCATGAACTCAGCGCCGAGCGCGCCATCCACCACGCGGTGATCGCAGGAGAGCGTGCAGGTCATCACCGTGGCGATAGCAAGTTTCTCCTCCTTCACCACCGCGCGTTTCTCGCCTGCGCCCACCGCCAGAATCGCGGCTTGCGGCGGGTTGATGATGGCGGAAAATTCGGGAGTGCCGAACATGCCGAGATTAGAGATGGAGAAACCACCGCCCTGGAACTCCTCGGTCTTCAGCTTGCCGGCTTTGGCGCGGGCGCCCAGCTCCTTCATCTTGTTGCTGATGGCGGCCAGACCGAGCTGATCGGCCTTGCGGATGATCGGCGTGATCAGTCCATCCGGAATCGCGACGGCGATCGAGATATCCACATCGTCGTATTGGATGATGGCTTCCTCGGTATAGCTGGCATTCACATTGGGATGCCGGCGCAGCGCCACCGCGCAGGCTTTGATGAGCAAATCATTCACCGAGAGCTTGAACGCGCTTGCGCCTTCCTTGGGCGATTTCGCATTCAGCTCGGCGCGCAGTTTCAGCAGCGCATCGATTTCGAAATGTCCCACCACATAGAAATGCGGAATTGTTTGCTTTGCTTCCAGCAAACGCCGGGCGATGACCTTGCGCATGGTGGAGTTGGGAATTTTTTTATGCGGGGCGGTAATCGGCGCGCCCGGCTGCGGCGCGGCCGGCGCGGCCTGAGGCGCGGATTTTGCCTGCGCCTGCGGCGCGTTGTCCTGAGCCGGCGCAGAGGTCTTGCCGGCGGAAGCCTCAATATCCGCTTTGACAATCCTGCCGTTCGGGCCTGAGCCTTTCAGGGAACCGAGCTCAATTCCGGCCTGTTTTGCCATGCGGCGGGCCAGCGGCGAGGCGAAGATGCGCTCGCCGTGATCTTCCGGCCCAGATTTCGGCTCCGCTTGTTTCTGCTCCGCTTGTTTTGGCTCCGTTTGTTTCGGTGCCGCTTCCGGCGCCGCTGCCTTGGGGGTCGGAGACTCAGCCGGCGGCGGCGCGGAAATTTTCTCGCCCTTCGCTTCGGTGATGACGCCAATCACGCTGTTTACCGCGACCCCTTCGGTGCCGTCCGGCACGACGATCTTGGCCAGAAACCCCTCATCAATCGCTTCCACTTCCATGGTTGCCTTGTCAGTCTCGATCTCGGCGAGGACGTCGCCGGATTTGATCTCATCGCCTTCCTTCTTGAGCCATTTGGCAAGCTTGCCCTCGGTCATCGTCGGCGAAAGTGCCGGCATCAGGATATTGGTTGCCATTTCTGCGCCCTTTCAGATGATTTTCTTCACCGCATCCACAACCCAGTTCGGCTGCGGCAGCGCCAGTTTTTCCAAATTCGCGGCATAGGGCATCGGCACGTCCAGCCCGGCGACGCGCACCGGCGGGGCGTCCAGCCAGTCGAAACAATGTTCCGTCACCGTCATGGCAATCTCGGCGCCGATGCCGGCAAACGGCCAGCCTTCCTCGACGCTGACCACGCGATTGGTTTTTTTCACGCTGCTCACGATGGTCTCGACGTCCAGCGGGCGAATGCTGCGCAAATTGATCACCTCGGCGCTGATATTCTGCTCCGCCAAAATATCCGCTGCCTTCATTGCGACATCCACCATAATCGAGAAGGCGACGAGGGTAACGTCGCTCCCTTCACGCTCCACTTTCGCTTTGCCGATG
>JAMFRY010000244.1 GCA_026225015.1 Alphaproteobacteria bacterium | reverse complement strand
GCTGCCATCCGGGAATATCGCCGACTGCCAGCAATGCCCACGAAATCCCCCCAACGGCCGCACGCTCTGCCGCTTGATCCGCAAGCCCACTGTTTTGAAATCCCGGGTTTTACCATCCACCGTGAACTGTCCAGCCCCGCGCACCAATTGCTCGAAGCGCCAGCCGATCCCCATATTCCCGGCTTCGATCGCGTCCTCCTTGGACATACGTGCCACTTTTTCGGGCGAATTATCCTGCACCCAGGCCGGCCCGGCAATGTCCAGTTCGATCTCGAAATGTGCCGGAATGCGCTTTGCGGCATCGAGCGTTTTGTGAACCTGTTGCGCCACCGTGCCGTCGATCACATCGCCGTCCCACACTGTTCGCCATTTCCTGAACGGCTCGATGCAGGAGAAGGAAAGCGGCCCGGCGCCGAGAATTTCCGGCCGTCCGCTTTGGCCGATGGACGCATGCGCCGCGCCCATCCCGGCGCCGTTCAGGATGCGTCCGTCGCGGAAGGCAAAATTGCCCTGCACACGCCGATACGCCCAGGAAGACGCCTCCGCCTCGATGCCAAAACGCGGAAAACCGAACGCACCGCTTTCCTCGAACAGCCACATCGACGCGCTCTCGCGCATTTCCGGATCGTTCGGCTTGGCCGCGAAAAACAAGTCTTGCTCCGGCGCCAGCCCGCCGGTGATCAGCGCATCGGATAACATTGCATTCTCCTGTTCAACATTTTGCGGCCTCCACGCCAAAGCGTTTCGAATAGAACCGAAACCGTTCGCGCAAAGCATCCAGGTTCAGGCCGAACGCCGTCGGATCGGTGCGCGTATACGCCCGATCTGCCGGCGGCCCGCTCCGCCGCCACGTTTCCATTCCGGCCCGCGCTTCATCCGAGAGCGTTGTCCCCAGAAATGCATAGAGGGCTTCGATGCTGGGATAAGGATCCTTTTGAAACGGTGCAAAATAGATATCAAAAAACCGGCTCTGCGCGCCGGCATCTCGAAACGCGATCATACGCTGCATCGCAAGCGCCCAGAAATCGCTGGTGCCGGCGCCGATGGCGCGCAGGTCGACATCGTCGCTGAACGCCTTGCGCAGTTCCAGATAAACATCGGCAACCGATGGGATCACGTTCATCACGTCGCGATGCGTCATCACGAAGCGCGCGTCGGGAAACACCTTGTCAAGTGCCACGATAAACATGCTGTGCGAGGGGTTCTTCAGCCGCCAGCTCATTTTGGGCCAGCGCCATTGCAGTAGCTTCAAGACCCGTTTGACATAGGCATAGGTCGGCACCAAGTCCGCCTTGTGCACCAGCCATTCCACATAGCTCGGCATATCCGCAAAAGCCTGGAAAAGCTGCGATTTGAAGTCGTAGCCCATGAAGAGCTGGCATTCGGTGGGTGACGTCGCGGTGCTCGGCAGCATCGCCGTCATGCGCGGAAAGCGTTTGGCCCGGATGTCCATCGCGGCCTGCGCTTTGGCAATTCGCGGGTCGGTGTCGTAGTGCGCCGGGTCGGGCGGCGGGCAGGGCCACATCCCCTCCCAATTGCGTAGGCTGCGATAGGCTGGGTCTGCACCCAACATGCATGCCAAAGCCGAAGAACCGGTGCGTGGCAGCCCAAGCCCGATGACCGGCGCCTCGATCTGTTGTTCCTCGATCTCCGGATGCCGCCGGTACCAATCTTCCACTTGCAGCCGGCTGCTCAGCAAATCGGTGATTTGCGCATCCATGGCCATCCTTCCGGTCTCGTTCAGCCGCGCTTCGCGCTCCAGCGCATTGACCAGAACGTGCAGCCCTTCGCGAAAACCTGGGCACCCGAAATCATCCAGCCCGGTTTGCCGCTTGGCGCGATCCAGCAATTGCGACATCCGGTCCAGCTTTCACCTCCCCTTAAATAGCTTCGAGAAAGCCTAGTGCCGGCGGGAAAGTGCTGCAATCGGCCAGGGCCCTGCCATTCAGCCAAAGCTATTGCGTAGGGCCGTGATCTCCCGGCATAGTCGATGTAGCCATAAAAACAGGGGGTGAGGAATGCCGCAACTCAACCGTAGCGGCGGCAACCGCATTGTCGAGGCGCAGCTTAGCGTCGATCTCGGCGAAGTCGCGCTGATCAACGAGGTGTTCCCGGACCCGATCGACGGCATCGGGATCGGCCAGCGTCACCATTTACAACTCGCACTCAGCCCGGCGCCGCGCAACGCCTTTGGCTGTTTTCCGGATTGCTGGGGCCCGCACCGTTTCGAGCCGATTGGCGAGCTGTTCTTGGCGCCGGCGGAATTGCGCCTGCATGCCCGCAGCGATTGCCACAGGCATAAATCCGTCACCTGCAATTTCGACCCCGTGCGCGCGGCAAACTGGCTTCAATCCAACTTCGACTGGACCAAAACCCGCCTGGCCGGCAGCCTGGACATCAAGCATGGCGAAATCCGCCGCCACTTGTTCCGCATCGCCGGCGAACTGCAGGAACCAGCATTCGGCAGCGAGGTCATGATCGAATCCATCGCCGCGCAGATTGGCATCGAACTGATCCGCTATTTCGGCGGCATCGATAACACGCCGCGCGTCGGCGGGCTGCCGCCTTGGCGCCTGCGTCTGATCGATGACGCGCTGGCTCACGATCCCGGCACCGCCAATCTCGGTTTGCTTGCCCGGCTCACCGGCCTTTCCATCCGCCATCTCACCCGCGCCTTTCGGGCCAGCCGCGGCATGTCGCTTGCCGAACAGATCGCACTATCGCGTCTTGAACGCGCACGCGGAATGCTCAGCGCCGGGCAGAGCATCAAGGCAACCGCCGCGGCTTGCGGCTTCACCGCGCCCACCAATTTCTCCGCCGCCTTCCGCCGCGCAACCGGTTGTTCGCCGCGCGAATTCCGCCAGCGCGCCCAGCCGCACTAAGGCGGCATAGGCCGTGCAGCCATAGCGATGCCAAACGGACGCATTTTGCTCCGGTTCGCTTGACCCGCCGCGTCCTCGCGCCTTTGATTTGCACGCGCCCCAGGAGCCAGTCCATGAAGATCAATATTCCGCTCCCATTCGACCGTATCGGCCCGGAGGAGGGTTTCGCGACCCTGGAAGCGGTTCGGGAAGTGGGCCGAGCGGTGGAAAAAGCCGGGTTCCATGCCGGTCTGGTCACGGACCATCCAGTGCCTACCGGCCGCTGGCTGGATTCCGGCGGCCATCACGCGCAGGCGCCTTTTGTCATGCTGGCCCTGCTGGCGGCGGCCACAACCAAGCTATGTCTGCAAACCGGTATTCTGGTTCTGCCCTATCGCAATCCCTTCATCACCGCGCGCGATGTCGCTACGCTGGACCATTTCTCCGGCGGGCGCGTGATACTGAGTTTCGGCGCCGGCTATTTGAAGGGTGAATACCGTGCGCTGGGCGTCGATTTCGAGCAGCGCAATGAGCTGATGGACGAATATATGCGCGCCTTGCGGGTCTCCCTCACCGGCGAGGAATTTACCTTCGACGGCACTGGCTACAAAGCGTTTGGCAACCGCATCCTGCCGGGGCCTAAGCAAAGCCGCATCCCGCTTTACGTTGGGGGAAATTCCCGGCGCGCCATCCGCCGCGCGGTGGAGCTGGGCGATGGCTGGAACCCGTTCTTCACCACCGGCCTGGATACCGGCACTACCCGCACCAGCGCGATGGCCGGCGAAGACGATCTGCGCGCTGGGATTGCCTATATGCGGGAATATTGCGAAAAAACCGGCCGCGCCGAACCGCCGGAAGTCGTGCTCGGAAGCGTTACCAGGCCAGGTGAGAATATTTCAGCAGCGGAGATTGTCGATCGCATCGGCCACTATCGCGCGCTTGGCGTAACTGCCGCGGGAGTCTCCGTACAAGGTCGCGATATTGCCGAATGGTGCGAGGATGCTCAGGCGGTGGGCGAGGAAATCATCGCCAAAATCTGACCCTAACCCGACGGTCAAAAAGCATGACGGCTGGTCAGACCGACAGGTTCAACAGTGACCCGCGTTGCAGGGCCCTTCCAGGCTCAATGCCCTGCGAGGGCAGCGAAGGGGCCGAAAACGGCGCATCGTTACTGGGCTTTTGCGGTGTCAGCTTAAGGCTGGACAGCGGGGAGGCCGAGGGCGAGCCGATCGGCAGCGAAAAAGCTGTGAGGGAGGAGCCTACAATCATGGCCGCGAGTATGAGCAACATGGGTTGATATAAGGTTAACGGAATTTCCTTTTCCACCAATCACAGGTAGTATTTTTGAAGAAATTGTAAGTTTTTTAGACGTGGTCACAAAAAAGACCCTGATCTCCGGTTGTATTCGTTTGGAATCTGGCTTCGAGTAACACTTTCTTAACCCTCCGCCTCCATACTCAGGATCGCTTAAGTTGAATCGCCTCCGCATTCAGGAGCTATCCTTGCGTATCACCTCCACCACGGACCAGCTGCGTATCCTGCTCATCGAAGACTCGGTGGGTGACGTTCGGCTGGTAAAACGGGTCCTCGATTCGGCCATGCCCGAAGCTTTTATCCTCGAAGTGGCCGTAACACTGGAAGCGGCCCTTCAACTGCTGGCGGTGCAAAGCTTCGACATTGCCTTGCTTGACCGTACGCTGCCCGATGTTGACGGTTTTTCCGGCATGCACAGGCTGCATAATTTCGCGCCCGACCTGCCCATCGTCTTTTTGACCGGCAATCAGGAGGAACGCTTCGCATTCGATGCCATCCGCAGCGGCGCCCAGGACTATTTGTTGAAGGATGGCCTGGATGGGCATTTGCTGAGACGCGCCATCCAGTACGCGATTTTGCGCAAGCAATTCGAGGGCATCCTGATCATGCGGGCAAATTACGACCCGCTGACCGGATTGGCGAACCCCACGCTATTCGAAAGCCGGCTGGACATGGCCAAAGCCAGAATGAAACGCAACGACCGCACATTCGCCGTGCTTTATCTTGACCTGGACGGCTTCAAAGCGGTCAACGACGCGCTTGGCCATTCCGGCGGAGACGATCT
Source organism: Alphaproteobacteria bacterium (assembly GCA_026225015.1). Lineage (GTDB taxonomy): Bacteria > Pseudomonadota > Alphaproteobacteria > Acetobacterales > Acetobacteraceae > Acidocella. Next base: position 18,833 of record JAMFRY010000244.1, on the reverse strand, counting down.
GCTGCGGCAATTTGCAGACCGGCTGAAATCCGCCTTCCGGCCCTACGACACCATTGCCCGGCTCTGCGGCGACGATTTCGCCATCCTGGCCGAGGATCTGGCTGACCCAAATGCGGCCGAGGTTATCGCCAGAAAAGTCATCGCCCTGCTGGCCTCGCCTTTTACTTTCCATGAGCGCGAAATCAGCGTCAATATCAGCATCGGCATCGCCACCTGCGCGCCGGGCCAGGAAATTACCACCAAAGCCCTGATGAAACAGGCCGATGCCGCAATGCACGACGCGAAACTGACACCGGGGAGTTTCTACCAGACTTATGTCACCCTGCTATCCCATCTCACGCATACAGGGGTAGGGGCGGAGGAAGTGATCACCACCGCCGAGTGAGCCTGAAAGCCTCGAACGACATCCGCGGAAGGGCGTAGGCCGGACGTGCAAGGCGGTTGTCACGGCAAATGGCGAGAATAGCGGGTTCCACGCGTTTGCGGGGACCACACTATGTACGCCCCAAAGAAATCGTGACATTGAATAATTCTGGTCTACTTGATCGAGAATTCCGATGACACCAATGCCTACGCCGCAACAGCTTCGCTACCTGGTGTCCTTGGCCGAGACCGGCCATTTTGGCCGTGCCGCCGCTTCCTGCGCGGTTTCGCAATCCACCCTTTCGGCCGGTATGCTGGTGCTGGAGCGGCAATTAAAGGCGGATATTCTGGACCGCTCCGCGGGCAAGCATGTGGTGTTCACCCCGTTGGGCATGGAGCTGGTGGCCAAGGCGCGGCAGGCGCTGTCGGCTTTGAGCCAGTTGGTGGAGGCGGCCGATGCGGCGCGGGGGCCGATGTCCGGCCCGCTGCGGCTGGGGATTATTCCAACCATCGGGCCGTTTTTGCTGCCGCGGCTGATGCCGGAACTGCGCGCGCATTACCCGGCGCTGCGGCTGTTCCTGCGCGAAGACCAGACCGGGCATCTGCTCGATCAGCTTGAGGCGGGGCAGTTGGATGTGCTGCTGCTGGCCGAGCCCTGCGCCTGCGCCGGCGTGGAAACACTGGCTGTGATGCGCGATGAGTTCCTCGCCGCGGTACCCGCCAAGCATCCGCTGGCGCAGCGCAGCGTGATTCCGGCCGCGGCTTTGGCTGCGGAGCGCCTGCTGCTGCTGGAGGATGGGCATTGCCTGCGCGACCAGGTTCTGGCGGTTTGCGGGCCGAATGCGGTGCGCGCCGCCGACTTCGCCGCCACCTCGCTGCACACGCTGATCCAGATGGTGGCCGGCGGGCTGGGTGTGACGTTGGTGCCGCGCATGGCGGTTGATGCCGGGATCACGGCAGGAACCGGGGTAGAGCTGCGGCCGCTCGAGGGCGCTGGCGGCTGGCGAACGATTTCGCTCGCCTGGCGGCCGAATTCTCCACGCGCCGGCGAATACCGCGCGCTATGGCCATTGATAGCGCCTGCCGCTAGCGTCAGCTAGGCATAGGGCGGTGCCCGCCCTACCAGATAGGGAGAGCGGCAATTGTTCAAGCAGATCTGCTTTTTTAGAAAACGCCCGGATATGACGCTTGAGGCGTTCATGGAGTATTACGAGAATCAACATTCCACCATGGCCAAGCGCATGGGCTTGAAGCCTGCCATACCCAATGCGGTGCGCTATGTGCGGCGCTATCTCCAGCCCGAGATCAACCCCATTACCGGCGAGGTGCATGATCCGGGCTATGACTGCCTGATGGAAATATGGTGGAACAGCCGGGAGGATTTCGAGGATTCGCAGCGGATCATCAGCAGCCCTGAGCGCAAGCCGCATACGATGAAAGATGAAGAACGGCTGTTTGCCTCCCATGCCAACCCGGTTTGTTCCGTGGTTGAATATGATTCGCCGATGGGTCCGAATGGCGAAGCCACTAGCGTGGCGGTGAAATATGGCGACTAGAGAAGGGGTCATGCGCTAGCATAAGCAGGCGCAACGATCCGGAGTGGCCATGATTTCACACGTGCTTGTTGGAACGAGCGACTTTGCGGCCGCCCTGGAATTTTATACGCCGATCATGGCGCAGCTCGGCCTGCTGCAAAAATTCGCCGAACCGGAGCGGCAATGGGCGGCGTGGCGCAAACCGGGAACGGTCCGGCCATTATTCATCCTTGGCCGGCCCTTCGACCAGAATTCGGCGAGTGCCGGTAACGGCCAGATGATCGCGTTTAGTGCCAGCAGCCACGAGGCGGTCGAGCGATGCCACGCGCTGGCGCTGCAATCCGGCGGCGCGGATGAAGGCGCGCCGGGGGCTAGGCCGGAATACCATGCACATTATTATGGTGCGTATTTTCGCGACCTCGACGGCAATAAAATCTGCGTCTGCTGCCATGAGGCGGCCGGCGCTTATCGCATCCGGCAGGATGATCTGACCGGGCAGGCTACCCGCGAACTGGTCGCCCTGCATTTGGCGGGCGCGCATGAGAACTCGCCGCCTGGCAGCGTCTATGCGCTCGATGTCTCCGGGTTGCTGCAGCCGGATGTGAAATTCTGGACGGCCTGGGATGGGGAAAATATCGCCGGCATGGCTGCGCTGCGGACGCTCGGGGGCGGGGTGGGTGAACTTAAATCGATGCGGACGCATCCCCAATATTTACGCAAAGGTCTCGGCAGCCGATTGCTTGCGCATATCATGGCCGAGGCCGCGGCGCAGGGGTTTACCAGGCTTAGCCTGGAGACCGGCAGCGGCCTCGCCTTTGAGCCGGCGCTGGCCTTATATCGCCGGCATGGCTTTGCGAATGGCGAGGCGTTCGCCGACTACGCGCCATCCGCCTTCAATCAGTTTCTGCATCTGAATTTATAAAATTGTGCCGTTTTTTTCAAAAGGGCGCGTTCTTATTGCCTATTCCGCACTATCCATCCCATTGGGGAGGCGCAGACGAGGTTACTGGCCAGTTTGGTGAAAGACCAGAAGGATGAAGCGGATGAAAGTGGTGGGGTACTAAAGAGCACCCACCCTACGGCTCGCTTATCGCCTCTATAGCTGCCGGTTTGTGCAATGCACTCACCGGTCAGGCGTTGCCAGTTGCCATGCGCAAATCTAACCTCCACAGGGCGTTCCGAGCCCCGCGAGCTCCGGCGTTTCGGCTTTCACTTATGTGAATATAAGGACCATGCGTATGCATCGGCCTATTCAGACGATCCGGGACAGTATCAATAACCCGGTGAACCGTTGCCTGCGGATGCTGCCCGGCCTCAGCCCTTGGCGGGCTGCAGCGCTTGCCGTCCTCGCCGTTTTCGGTGCCCTGCTGCCCGCGGCAACAATCCTGGCCACGGGCGTCATGGTCGGATCGCTCGCCGCCACGGCGCATGCGGGGCTAGACAGCCCAGCCGGCAGCCGCACGCTGCACATCCTCCTGGTCTGGGCGGTGCTGATGCTGCTCACCCAGGTCACGCCACGCCTGTTGTCGGCCACCGCTTTGTCCCTCACCGGACGTTTAGAGGCGCATATACGCGAGCGGGTAATGATCGCTTTGAACCGCCCCTGGTCCATCAGCCATCTTGAAGATCCGGCCACGGCCAATCTCATCTCCCAGGTGTCGGGCATTGGCATGCTTGGCTATGGGCCGGGCGATGCGGTCTATTTCTTCATCACCGGCCGTGTGCAGACCACGCTGAATGCGCTTGTCTCCGGCTCGTTCCTCTTTGCCTTCCATTGGTGGGCACCGCTGCCGCCGCTGGCCGCGCAGCTCGTCTATGGCTGGGTCAACAGGCGCAATTTCGTCCGCCAGGCAAATACGGCCTTGCGCAGAACCACCGCGGCCCGCCGTGCCGCCTATTACCGCGACCTCGCTCTGGCGCCGGCTGCCGCCAAGGATGTCCGCATCCTCGGCTCCGGCGCCTGGCTCACCGGGCGTCTGCGCCTGGAATGGCTCAACGGGCTGCAGGAACAATGGCAAATGCAGCGCCGCGGCTTCGCCGCCAGTCTCGCCGCCTCCTCCCTGGTGCTGGCCGCCAGGCTCTTCATTTACAGCCTGCTGGCCCTCGCGGCCGCCGCCGGCCACATGACCATCCAGGCGCTGGTCATCAACCTGCGCGCCGCCCAGTCCATCTGGGGCATGGGCTCGCTCGCGGAGAACGAATTTGCCATCGCCTACGGCGCCACATCCATCCCGGCGCTGCTGGAGCTGGAACGGATCACCTCAGATGCAGCGGCAACTGCCACCGTCGCCGAACTTCCCGCTGCAGCACCGCAAACGGAAATCCGGTTTAAAAATGTGTCCTTCACCTATCCCGGCAGCAGCGCGCCGGTGCTGCGCGATTTCAACCTCACCATCTCCGCCGGCACGTCGCTCGCCATCGTCGGCAGCAACGCCGCCGGCAAAACTACCTTGGTAAAACTCCTGGCCCGGCTTTACGATCCGGTGGAGGGCGCCGTTCTCATCGACGGCACCGATCTGCGCGCCATCGCCCCGCGCGACTGGCATCGCAGGGTCGCCGCCATCTTCCAGGATTTTCTGCGCCTCGGCCTGTCCGCGCGCGACAATATCGGCCTCGGCAGCCTCGCTCTGGCGCATGACCAGCCGGCACTCGACCGGGCAGCAACCAAAGCCAGCATCCTGGAGCGCATACAATCCCTGCCCAAAGGCTGGGAGACGGTCCTCGAACGCAGTTTTTCGGACGGCGTCGCTCTCTCCGGTGGCGAATGGCAGCGCATCGGCCTGGCCCGGGCCTTTTTCGCGGTGGAAGCCGGGGCCCGCGTGCTCATCCTCGACGAACCCACCGCCAATCTCGACATCCGCGCCGAGGCCGAGATTTACGACCGTTTCATCGAACTTACGCGCGGGCTGACCACGATCCTGATCTCACACCGCTTCTCCACGGTGCGGCGCGCGGACTGCATCTGTGTGCTCGAAGAAGGCGCCGTCGCCGAGCTCGGCTCGCATGATGAGCTGATGCGCCAAGGTGGCCGGTACGCGGAAATGTTCACCCTGCAATCCAGGCGTTTTTCCGAGGCGGCGTCACCATGAAAATCTTGGCCGCACTCCGCCGCTTCGCCAGAAACATCGGCACTTTGTTCCTGCTCGGTTTCAGGGCGGACCCGGCCCGCGCGGCCGGCCTCATCTTCACGGAACTGCTGGCCTCCAGCTTCCTCCTCACCAGCACTTTCATGATCAAATATGTCGTGCAGGAAGCCACCGCCGGACGGCGCGAGGGCACGCTCATCGCTGCCCTCATCCTCGCCGCGGCGGGCGGTGCCGGCACCACCATCTACATCTTCTACGCCAGCCTCGTTCTCAAGGTCAGGGACGCCGTTAATCTTTACCTGGAAACCGAGCTTATTCGCCTGACCTCCCAGATACCGACTCTGGAATACCAGGACCGGCCGGAACATGCCGACAAGATCGAACTGATCCGCGCCAACCAGGCCCAGCTCGCCGGCGCCATGCATGCGCTCGCCCTCAATCTGCGCACCCTCGTCATGCTCACGGGCTCCCTCGCCATCATGATTCATATCGACTACCGCTTTTCCTTCCTGCCCCTTTTCGCCATTCCCCGCGCCATCGCAGGCCGCAAGGCGCAGCTCTGGACCCGGCAGGTGCAGGAGGACACAGCCGAACCCATCCGCCTGTCCCGCCACCTCTATAGCCAGACCGCCTCCGCCGCGGCCGGCAAGGAGTTGCGTCTGTTCGGCCTACAGAATGAATTTCTTCACCGGGTACGTGACATCAGCGCCAAGGTCCAGACAGCGAAAGACCGGACCGCCTGGCGCACCGCCCTCATTCTGTCGCTCACCGACACCATCTTCATGGCCGGCTGCCTCGGCGGCATCGCGCTGGTCGTCATCCGCGCGGCGGCGCACCGGCTCGGCCTGGGCGACGTCGTGCTCGTCGCCACCATGGCCGCCAGTATCACGCTGCTGGTCGGTGCCACGCTGCAATCCGGCTATATGCTTCAAAATATGCTGCTCACTGTGGAGCGCTACCTCTGGCTCGCGGATTTTTCCGCCGCAGCGGCCAACCCGCCGGGACACAGCTTGCAACTCCCGGCGCGGCTGACCCAGGGCATCGCCATCGAAAATATCTCCTTCGCCTATCCCGATCGCGAACAGCTCGTACTGGCCGGCATCTCGGCCACCCTGCGCGTCGGCCAGGTCATCGCCCTGGTCGGCGAAAACGGCTCCGGCAAATCGACGCTGGTAAAACTGCTCTGCGGTTTCTACCGCCCCTCTACCGGCCGCATAGCCATCGACGGGCTCGATCTCGCCGACATGCAGATGGAGGACTGGCGCGCGCGCGTCAGTGCCGCCTTCCAGGACTTCACCAATTTCGAACTGCCGCTGCACGAGAGCGTCGGCATTGGCGACCTGCGCCAGCCCGCAGAGCGGCCCCGCCTCACCAGCGCCATGCAGCGCGCCGGGGCGAGCGATCTCATCACCCTCAAACCCGGGGGGCTAGACACCAGCCTCGGCAAAAAATGGGGCGGCGTGGACTTAAGTGGCGGCCAATGGCAGAGGCTGGCGCTCAGCCGCGCGGTAATCCGCGATCAACCTCTGCTCGTGGTCTTCGACGAGCCGGCAGCCGCACTCGACCCCATGGCGGAGCACGACATGTTCGAGCGCTTCGCCGCCGAGGCCAGATCCGAGGCCGCCGCAGGCTGTGTGACGATCCTCGTATCGCATCGTTTTTCGACGGTTCGAATGGCAGACCTGATCCTGGTTCTGGAAGGTGGCCGCATCGTGGAATCCGGGAGCCACCATGCACTCATGGCAAGTGGCGGCACTTATGCGGAGCTGTTCAAGCTCCAGGCGAAAGCATATCGATGAGGGGCTTACCTTGTGAAAACATAGCCTGAAATGGCTGCTTTCCGGGTCTGTATGATCAAAACCACCAGTCCGGTTTCGGCTAGGTTCCCTCGTAAACCGCCCTTCGGCTTTGGGAATGGCGCTGCCCTGGGTGGCGTCATTTGAGCGGAACCGGTGGCCAGTTTTCTGCCGTTTTGCGGTGCGGGATTGGACCATTTTAGGTGGCTGGAATGCATCGGCGCACGCATTCATAACAAGCCTCGATCGTAGTCAAAGCATGCTGTCCTAAAACGCAGCGTCGGCCAGCGCCATTAACGATCCTTTGCCGGCCTTTATGGTAAAAAGTAACGAGCCGGCCTGGGGCAGAATGCGTTCCATGAAGAAACGCGCGGTAGCCAGCTTGGCCTGGTAGAACGCGGCGTCCGGGCCGCCTTGCGGGAGCTTTTCGGCGGCGATCAGCGCCGTGCGCGCCCACATGAAGCCAAGTGCTACCAATCCGAACAGGCGCAGATAGTCGGTCGCGGCGGCGCCGGCCTCCTCGGGATCGGCCAGGCCTTTTTCCGCGATGAAGGCGGTGGCGAGCTGCAGCGCGCCGAAGCCGCGGGCGAAGCCCTGCACCAAGCGGCCGATTTGCGGATGGCTCTGCTGGGCCTCGATGAATTCCGATACGGGGTGGAAAAACCGCCGCAGCAAACGGCCCATATTGGCCGGCAATTTGCGGCCCACCAGGTCCAAAGCCTGGATGCCGTTGGTGCCTTCATAGATCATGGCAATGCGCGCATCGCGTACCAACTGCTCGATGCCGTGGTCGCGAATATAGCCATGCCCGCCATAGGTCTGCACGGCGAGATTTGCGCTCTCGAAGCCAAGATCGGTAAACAGCGCCTTCACCACCGGGGTAAGTAGTGCCACGAACTCTGAAGCCGCCTGCTTCTCTTCCGGGTCCGTCACAAGTTCCGCACGGTCCATCATGCTCGCCACCCATACGCCAAGCGCGCGGCAGCCCTCGTTATAGGCGCGGATGGTGAGCAGGTTGCGGCGGATGTCGGGATGAACGATGATCGGATCTGCGGCTAAGTCCGGATATTTGGCGCCGCCGAGCGCGCGGCCTTGCAGACGCTCCTTGGCGTAGGCGACGGCGCTCTGATAGGCCGCCTCGCCAACGCCGAGGCCCTGCGTGCCAACGGACAGGCGCTCGCTGTTCATCATCACGAACATCGCCTCCATCCCGCGATTCGGCGCGCCGACCAGCCAGCCGGTGGCGTCATCGAAATTCAACTGGCAGGTGGCGGAAGCTTTCAGCCCCATTTTATGCTCGATGGCCGCGCAGGAAACGCCGTTGCGCTGGCCGGCATTACCATCCGCGTTTGGCAGAAATTTCGGCACCACGAACAGCGAAATGCCCTTGGTGCCGGCGGGCGCGTCGGGAAAGCGCGCCAGCACCAGATGGATGATATTGCTGGCCAGGTCATGTTCGCCGGCGCTGATGAAAATCTTCGCGCCGGAGATTTTGTAGCTGCCGTCTTCCTGCGGCACGGCCTTGGTGCGCAGCAGGCCAAGATCGGTGCCGCAATGCGGTTCGGTCAGGCACATCGTGCCGGACCATTCGCCGGAGACCATCTTGGGCAGGTATAAATCCTTCAACGCCTCGGAGCCGCGGCTTTTCAGCGCCAGATAGGCGCCGTGGGTGAGGCCGGGATACAGTCCGAAGGACAGATTGGCCGCGCAGATCATCTCCTCCACCAGCTTGGCGACGGTCTCCGGCAGGTCCTGGCCGCCATATTCGGATGCCGCGTTCAGCGCCCCCCAGCCGGCCTCGCTGAACGCCTTGTATGCCTCCTTAAATCCGGCCGGGGTGCGGACCACGCCATTCTCGTACTGGCAGCCCTCGAGGTCGCCAGGTGCGTTCAGCGGCAGCAGCACCTCGGAGCAGAATTTGCCCGCCTCCTCCAGAATGCTGTCCAGTAATTCGGGGGTTAGTTCCTCCCTGCCGGGAAGCGGTTCGGATTTATGCAATTCCTGCAGAACGAAGCGCATGTCCCGCAGCGGCGCGTGATAGACTTGCATATCGCGGTCTCCTTCAATTCCTCAGCGGTTTGCCGGTGGTGAGCATGGTCTCGATGCGAGCCAGCGTGCCGCCTCGTTTGATCAGCCGCATGAAGGCGGCGCGTTCCAGGCCAAGAATATCCTGCTCTGTTGGGCGGTCGAGGATATCGACCGGGCCGCCGGAGAGCACGGAAGCCAGTTCGCCGGTCACCACCATGTCATATTCCGTGGCGATGCCTTTCCGGCGGAAATCCTCCGCCGCTAGCTTGAAGGCGACACGGCCGGACTCGCCCGGAAGCTGATATTGCGGCGGCGCCGGAGGCGTGTAATTCTCCACCAGCGACAACGCCTTCGCCTTGGCATCCGCCAGCAGGCGGGAGCGGTTCATGGTGATGCCGTCGGTCTCGCGCAGGAACAGATGCTCCTTGGCCTGCGCCGCGGATTTGCTCACCGTGGCGACGCTAACGGTTTCGAACACTTTCGCCGGCGCCGGCATCGGCCCTCGCGGCATCGCCTTGTTGGCAGCCCAGCGCGCCAGCATTTCCGTGCAGCCGCCCCAGGCGGGTACCAGGCCAACGCCACATTCCACCAGCCCGGTATAAGTCTCCGCATGGGCCTGCACGGCGGATGCGTGCAGCAAAATCTCGCAGCCGCCGCCCAGCGCCATGCCGAACGGCGCCGCCACGGAAGGGAACGGCGCGTATTTCAGCTTTTTATAGACCTGCTGGCCCAGAACCACGAGTTTTTCGATCTCACCCCAGGCGGCGATATTGGCGGCGAACAGGCCAAGGCCGAGATTGGCGCCGGCGGAAAAATTTTCGCCTTCGTTATAGATCACCAGGGCTTTGTGACCTTGCGAAATTAAGTCGATGGTTTTCGCCAGCAATTCGAGATTCGGCTGATCCAGGGAATTGCTTTTGGAGGTGTATTCAAAGCAGAGCACGCCATCGCCAATATCCCACACCGAAGCGGAGGCATTTTTCAGCACGGGTCTTTGGCTGCGCTTGATGTCTTCCAGCAGCAGCACGCCTTCCGGCCGGGTGAATTTCTGGTAGCCACCATCGACGGTTAGGAATTCGCGCTCAGTGCCCTGCAAGCGATAGAATGGTTTCTCCCCCGCCAATTTCAGCAGCGCAGGGACCGGGAAACCATCCGCCGCCAGCCTGCCCGCCAGCCATCCGGCGCCAAGCTTGTCGATCAGCTCGAACGGACCAAAACGCCAGTTATAGCCAAGCCGCATCGCCTCATCGATGGCGCTGACGTCCTCCGCTGCTTCCGGAACCAGTGCAGCCGCATAGCTGAGCGTTTGTCCCAGAACACGCCAGCAATAGCGTGCCGCTTTGCCGGGGCCGGCGAGCAAAGCGCGGAGGTCGCGCTCGGCAAGCTCGGGCAGGTTCGCTTTTTGCAGGGGCCGGTATTCGCCTGTGGCAAGGTCGATCGCCTCGCGCCCAGTTTTGCCTCTGCGGTAAAAGCCGCCTTTGCCTTTGCGCCCGATCAGACCTTTCTCGATCATCGTCTTGATCAGCGGCAGGTCGCGATTGGCGGCGTGGTAGGCATCGCCTGGAGCAAGCGTGGCGGCGAGGCTGGCACTGATATGCGGCATCAGGTCCAGCCCGACCAGATCGATGAGCCCGAACACGCCGGTCTTGGGGATGCCGGCGGGCTTGCTCATCACCGCATCCGCTTCCTCAACCGTCAGGCCGGCATCGATCGCCTCGATGACGCCGGTTTGCAGCCAGAAAACGCCAAGCCGGTTGGCGATGAAGCCGGGAGAGTCCTTGGCGCGAACCACGCTTTTGCCGAGGCTGATATCGGCGAAGGCGGAGATTTTCGCCAATAATTCCGGGTCCGTCTCGGGGCCGGTGACGATTTCCAAAAGGCGCATATAGCGCGGCGGGTTGAAGAAATGGGTGATCAGGAAGTCGCGCTTGAAGGAATCGGGCAGCCCTTCGGTGAGCCGGGCGAGCGGGATGGTGGAGGTATTGGAGGAGATGGCGGTGCCGGGCCGGCGAACCGCGTCCAACTTGCGATACAGCGCCTGTTTCAGGTCGAGCCGCTCGATGATCGCTTCCACCACCCAGTCGCAATCGGTGATCTGGCCAAGATCGTCTTCGACATTGCCAGGGGTGACCAGTTTCGCCGCGCGTTTGGACATGAACGGCGCGGGCTCGGTTTTCAGCATTTTGGCGATCGCGCCGGTCGCCAGGGCGCTGCGGCTTTTCGCGCCCTCGGGGACGATGTCCAACAGCACAACCGGTATGCCGGCATTGGCGAATTGCGCGGCGATGGCCGCACCCATGGTTCCGGCGCCGATCACGGCCGCCTTGCGGATGCCGGCCATCTCACACACGCTCCAGAATGGTGGCGATCCCCTGACCACCGCCGATACATTGCGTGGCCAGCGCGTAGCGCCCGCCGGTACGGGCCAGCAGGCTGGCCGCCTTGCCGGTGATGCGGGCACCTGTGGCGCCCAAAGGATGGCCAAGCGCGATGGCGCCGCCATCGATATTCACTTTCGCGGGGTCCAATCCCAGATCGCGGATGCAGGCGAGCGATTGCGAGGCGAAGGCCTCATTCAACTCGATCACATCCAGATCGGCCACGCTGATTCCGGCGCGGGCGAGCGCCTTTTTGGTGGCGCCGATCGGGCCGATTCCCATGATCTCCGGCGCGCAACCGGAAGTGGCGCTGCTCACGATGCGGGCCAGCACGCGCAACCCGTGCCGCTTCGCATAGGCCTCGGAGCATACCAGCACGGCGGCGGCGCCATCCGTCAGCGGCGAGGAGGTGCCGGCGGTAACGCTGCCATTGGCGCTGAAAGCGGGCTTCAGTGAGGATAGGGCCTCCAGCGTGGTTTCCGGACGCGGGCAGCCGTCCTGCGCCACCACGCCGGACTTGGTTTTGATAGGTACGATCTCGTCCTTCAAGCGGCCCTCGGCAATGGCGGCGGCGGTGCGTTGCTGCGAGCGCAAGGCGAAAGCATCCTGTTCGGCGCGGGGAATCTGCCAGCGTTCGGCGATGTTCTCGGCCGTGTCGCCCATGCTGATATAGGCGGCGGGTAGCCTAGCATAGAGCTCCGGATTGGGCAGCGGGTTGAAGCCCATCATTGGCACGCGGCTCATGCTCTCCACACCGGCGGCGATAAAGACCTCACCAGCGCCGGCGGCGATATGCCCGGCGGCAATCTGGACCGACTGCATGGAGGAGCCGCAGAAATGATTCACCGTGTAGCCGCCCACCGATTGCGGCAGCCCGGCAAGCTGCGCCACGAGCCGCGCGACATTCAAGCCCTGCTCGCCCTCGGGGAAGGCGCAGCCGAGGATCACTGCCTCGATATCTTCAGCCTTCACGCCGGTTCGCTGGACCAAAACAGCGATGGTCTCGGCGGCCAGATCGTCCGGCCGGGTGCGGGCCAGCGCCCCCTTCGCGGCAAGGGTGAACGGAGAGCGGGCATAGCCCGCGATGACGGCGCGATTTTCAAGGGTCATGTTGATCTCCGGTTATTTGGCGCCGCTTGCGACATTCGCCTGGCGGCGGGGTTTTATGTTGGCCTTCGCGACGGCTGCCGGCTTTGGAGCAGCATGCAATGTTTGCAGCGCGGTTTGCGCCTGCAGCGCGATGCCGCGCAGTTCCCCCAGGGCCTCATCGAGGGCGATGCGCTGCTCCTCCAGCTTGTGCACGCGGCTATGCACCGATTTCAGCAAGGCCTTGAGCTGCTCGCTTTGGCTCGGATCGACGTCGTAGAGTTCAAGATATTCCTTAATCTCGCGGATGGAGAAACCCAGACGCTTGCCGCGCAGGATCAGGATCATCCTGGCGCGGTCGCGCTGGGTATAAACCCGCGTGGTGCCGGCGCGGCGGGGTGCGATAAGTCCCTGCGCCTCGTAGAAATGCAAGGTGCGCACCGTGATACCCAGCTCGGCGCCTAGCTGGGTGACGGTGTAGAGCGGATCGCGTTGCGGCATGGCCAGGTCCTCCTTCGGCAACCAGACCGGATGGGTGACGAATACGTCATTCTGACTAACATTGAATAAGCTTGTGTCGAGCATAATCGTCTCATCTTCCCTACGAGGTGCCCCTACGAGGTGCATGGAATAACACGTTAGAATTTAACGATTACGCCGAGCGTCGCGCTGTTATCGGAATCTGCATAGCTGCCCAGGATCGTGCCGCTCGGCGTCAAGGCGGAGCTGGATGCCGTGTTGCTAATCGTGCCGCCCGGCGTGAAGATATGCAGATAGGCGAATTGCAGATTGGTGCTGGGCAGGATCTGGTATTGTACGCCGAAACCGAGATTGTAATGGTCCGCATCCGGCACGCGGCTGGTGCGGTTGGCGTTGTCCACCGGCGATTCATCGTAGGAGAAACCCGTCTGCAGCAGCACGTTATCGAGCAACTGAACATTCGTGCCGACGCCCACGTCCCAGCTATTGCGATATCGTTCGGCAAGGACGGTGCTGCCGGAGCCATTGGTGGGCGTGATATTGAGCGCATTGAACAGGGACCACTCCGTCCATTCAACACTGCCCAGCACCGCCCAGCGTGGCGTGATCTGATGATAAATCCCGGCGCTCAGGCTGTCCGGCAACGTAATGGATGACGTTGCGGCGCTGTTTGCGGCATTCAGCAACGCCGCCGCCGCGGGACTATAAAGGGAATAGATCGCCGGCACCGTGACCTTTTGCACGCCGGTGATATTGTGGCGGATGCGGGAGCGGTAATCCAGCCCGATGCGGGTAGCGGCGTCAAACTGGTAGAGCACGCCGACATTATAACCCACGCCAAGGCTGTTGCCGTGGACATCGGCCAGCGGGCTTTGCCCGGTGAGCGCGCTTAGTACCGGCACGTTGATATTCTGCGTCAGCCGCGCGTCGAAATAGTCGAAATTCGGGCCGCCGCCGATCGAGAGCTGATCGTTGATCTTGTAGGATAGCGCCAGGCCGAAATTGATATCGGTGATGCTGGAAACCAGGCTCTGATACCGGCCCACCCAGTCGGACGGATAGGAAGTCCGATTGCCGTAGGGTGCGGTGACGGAGAAGCCGATGCGCCAATCGGGCGCCAGACCAACCACGCCAAAGGTTGCGCCGGAGGCCGCCGGGGCAACGGCGTTGCCGCCTTGCCCGCCAGTGACGTTTGCGCCCGTAAGGGGGTTCGTCGCGGTTCCGGAAAACGATGCGGAAGGCGCGATATAGCTCACCGCGCCTTCGAATTCGTCATCGTTCAGCAGCGCCATCCCGGCGGGGTTCGACCAGACGGTGGCAGGATCGTAGGCTTTCGCCGGCGCGCCGGCAAAAGCGTTGCCCAGCCAGTCGGCAGCGCCCTCCCGCAGACCGAACCCGGACGCCCTGGCTGCTTGCGCCAGCGCCAGTGTGCAAAGAATACTCGCGGCTGATAACAAGGACAGCCTTAGAGCCATTGATTTTATGGGTTTTTTCATAGTTTCCTCCTTCTTGGTAGCGCCATCCTTGGGATGGGTTCTTGTATTGGTTAGGAGTCGAACCTAACGTATTAGGTAACTAACATACTATAAGGGGAAGAAAATGCAAGGTTTCGCCGCTTCTCGTCAGGTAAAATTGCGGTTTTTCGCCGCCGCCGCCTTTGCCTGCCTGCTCGTTCCGATGGCCCGCGCGCAGGCCGCGCCCGGCTCCACGCCCTTGGGCTGGTGGCTGGAGCAGACCGGCCGCGCCGGGATTCTTATCGCCCCGTGCGGCGCTCAGCTTTGCGGCCATATCGAATGGCTCAATCAACCGCTGACGCCGCAAGGCCAGGTAAAGACGGACATCCACAATCCCGATTCCGGTTTGCATGGCCGCCCGATATGCGGGCTGCCCGTTATCTGGGGCTTTGTGCCGGATAATGGTGGCGGCTGGTCCGGTGGATGGATTTATGATCCGGACGCAGGAAAGACCTATAAATCGGTCATGCATGTTCAAGCCGATGGCAGCTTGCGTGTGCGCGGCTATATCGGCATTCCGCTGATCGGACGCTCGGAGGTTTGGACCCGGCCACCAGCGCCGCTCACGCCATGCAATGGGGCGAAGTAGCGGCGGTCAACGCCGGCGATGGGGTGTTGCTCCAGCCGTGTTACGCAGCGAAGATAGAAAAAAACCGGACCAGGAGGACATGTCTCATGCGCAAAACACAGCTTTTTGCCGCCACCGCTTTGTTTGGGCTGGCCGCGGCGCAATCGGCCAATGCCGGCAGCCTCTACGTCTTCGGCGATAGCCTTTCCGATAACGGCAATCTCTACAAACTCATAGGTTACCCGCCTTCCCCTTATTACGAGGGCCGCTTCTCCAATGGTCCGGTCTGGGGGGAATACCTGCCCGGCCTCACCGGGCTGAGCTTTACCGCCGGGCAGGACTATGCGGTCGGCGGGGCCTTTACCGGCGCGCTTAGCGTCAATGGAACGAATTACGGCACCAATCTCATCACCGCCGGACTGCCGGGCGTGACCACCGAAATCGCCGGTTTTACCGCCGCTGGGGGGCATTTCTCAAATGGCGATGTTGTCGGCCTGTGGGCCGGGGCCAATAATTATTTCTTCTATGCCGGCCGGGTCGAGGCCGACCCCGCCGCCGCCGCCGCTTTGGTGAGTTCGGCCGTGACCACCACCATTACCCAGCTCACCGCCGATACAAGCGCCCTCATCGCGCTGGGCGCGCGCACGCTGATTGTCCCCAACCTGCCCGATCTCGGCGCCACGCCCGACTACAACACCAGTGCGGTCGGCACCGAACTCGGCAATGCGTTCACCAATCTGCATAATGCATATCTGCCGGTGCAACTGGCCGCCCTGCATCAAGCGACCGGTGCAAATATCCTGGTTCTCGACGAGCAGAAGCTTCTTGCCACCGCCATCGCCGATCCCGCCATTTATGGTTTTACCAATGTTGCCGATGCCTGCATCAACGTGGCTGCCTGCGTTAATGGCAGTGTTGCGACCCAGAACAGCTATTTGTTCTGGGACGGCGTGCATCCCGACACCCATGCGCAATTTCTGATCGCCGAATACGCCGCCGATTCGCTGAAAGACTTCGAGAGCCTCGGCGTCCCCGCCCGGCTCGGGACCACCGATACGCAGGATTTTGCTGCCTTGCTCGGCAGCCGCATGGAAACCCTGCGCGCCGCCGGCACCGGCTTTACCTACAGCATCCCATCCGGCGGTTTTGCAGCGCCAGGCGGCAGCATCAATCCGGCGCAGAAAATCTCGATTTACCTCACCGGCGGCGGCAGTTTCGGCGCCCGCAACGACACCGCAACGACGGCCGGTTTTACCGATAGTGGCAGCGAAATTGCGGCGGGCGCCGATTTTGCCGTTTCGTCAAACCTGCGCGCCGGTCTAGCCGTGGGCCTTACCCAGGGGCATGCCGATGTCAACCAAGGCGGCACGGTCAACGACAACGCCGCCAATCTGGGTCTCTACGCCCTGGCGATTCGCGGGCCGTTCTATGCGGAGATTTCCGGCGCCTATGGCGATCATTGGATGGACGAAAAACAGCCCGCCGTTCTCGGCGGCAGCATCCGCGGCAAACCCAAGGGCGCCGGCTACAGCGCCAATGTTACGGCCGGCTATGTCTTCCCGCTATGCGCCGATTTAAGCCTCACCCCATCCGCCGGCCTCAGCTACACGAATGTTTCGCTGCAAGGCTACACGCAGAGCGGCGATCCGCTGCTTACCCAATCCGTTGCCGATCAGGGCTACCAACAGCTGCTCGGGCAGGCCGGGCTGGAAGCCGCCGCCAGTCATCTGTTCGGCAATACGCGCATTGCCGCCTATGCCAGCGCCGGCGCGCAGGCACGACTCTCCGGCGAGAACAGCCAGTTCGATAGCAGCTTCACCGACGTGCCCGGCGTTCCGCTGACCACCACCTATCCCATTGAGCCGCCCGCCTGGGCAGTGCTTGGCGCCGGGGTGAGCGCCGGCATCACCTCCCGTCTCACCGCTTCGGCTTCCGTGCAGGCCACCGCGTTCAAATCCAACGGCAATGATTTGACGGTTTCCGGCGCCGCGGGTTGGCGTTTTTAAATCCGGGCCAAGATCAGACCGATTGGCTCGGTCGGCAGAGTAAACTTGGCAAGCCTGCCGCTGTCATGCCCGAACAATGTTATGATCCCGGACAGGCCGGTTGTCGCAATGCTGTGCGAGAACACGTCCGGCTTGCTGGTGGCGAAGTTTGTTCGGAACGACGCGTCGAGCCATGAAGGCATGCCGCCCTGTTCAAAATCCGCTATCCGGTGAAAGGCCTGGCTGCCCGCAATTGGTGTTTCGGTGGCGGTGCCGCTTAAGGTATTGGCGGGGGCCGCAAAATTCGGCGTGCTGGTACTTGGCGCCGCCGCGGCCAGCGCAGTTGTCACCTTCGGCGCCGCGACAACGGTGCCGGCGACGACCAATGTCTCGTGGGCGAGCCACCTGCACCTTGTTGAAGAATAGTCGTGGATCCCCCGCCTGCGCGAGGGATGACGGGTTGGTTGGTAAAAGTCCATGGCGCTTGATACCATACCAAGCGCCATGGACTTCCCGGATTTCGCGATCGAGAATCTCCGCGAGGTGATTTCGGAACAGCCTGCGCCCCTCAACCTATGGATGCATTTGGCCTACGGTGAGGACGCCCCGTTGGTCTGGTTCGTATTGGGCGGCGTGGCCAGGTATTTCAAAAGCCCGTCATTGGGGGTCAGCACCAAATGGGTGGGGGGGGTAGCCAAGCCTGCTTCATAAGCCTGCAAGGTTCGCCAAATGCCGTAGAATTGCGGGTCTTGCGAATACGCATCGGCGTAGATTTTTATCGCGGCGGCTTCACCTTCACCTTGCAGTTCGGCGGCGGAGGCCTTGGCGTCGGCCAGCAGCACGGTTTGTTGCATATCGGCATCGGCATGGATTTTTAGCGAGGCTTCGTTGCCCTCCGCGCGCGCTTCCGCCGCGATTTGTTCGCGGTCTGCCTGCATGCGGCTCAGCACGGCGGCGGTGTTCTGGTCCGGCAGGTCGGCGCTGAGGATGCGTACATCCACCACGGTAATGCCAAAACCTTCCATCTGCTGGTTGGTCTCATCGCGAATCGCGGCCATGATCGGGTCGCGTTCCTTGGAAAGCAGGTCCGAGAGCGGAATGTTGCCGAGAACTTGGCGCATCGCCGAGGACACCACCGCATCCAGCCTGCCGCGAATCCCTTCTTCGGTGCCGCCGACGGCTTGGTAATATTGCAGCGGGTCGGTGATTCGAAACCGCACGAAGCTCTGCACGATCAAGCGCCGCTGATCGTTCAGCACCACTTCTTCATCTGGCAGATCAGCGTCGAGCAAACGACGGTCGAAGGAGATGCTGGTTTGAATGAAGGGGAGTTTGGCGTGCAATCCGGGTTTGGTGATGATGCGGACGGGTTTGCCGAATTGCGTGATCAGCACTTGCTCAACCGGTTGCACCGTGAACAGCGTATTCATGCCAACCAGGCCGATCGCGGCGAGCAGTACGATGATGGCGATGGTCGAGCCTCTCATGGCGCCACTCCCGCACTGCTTTGCGGGTTCGGGGTATCGAGATTAAGCATCGGCAGCACGCCTTTTATCCCAGGATCGAGGACAGTAACGGTCGCGTGGCTCAGCACGTCCTCCATCGTTTCGATATATAGCCGTTGCAGCGTGATGTTCTGGGCGGCCCGGTAGGCTGCCAGCACGGAGAGGAATCGCTGGGTTTCGCCACTGGCATTGGCGATGGTGGCCTGCTTCTGGCCTTGCGCATTGGCGACAATTTGCGCCGCCAGGCCGCGCGCGGTCGGCACGATGTTGTTGGAATAGGCATCGGCCTGGTTAATCATGCGTTCCGCATCGGTATGGGCGCGCTGCACGTCCCGAAACGAATCCAGCACGCCGGGCGGCGGATCGACGCGCTGCAACTGCACCTCGTCAACCACGATGCCGGTGCCGTAACGGTCCAGCACCGCCTGAGTTTGCTGCTGCACGGATTGTTCGATCTGGGCGCGGCCGGTGGTCAGCACCGTATCCAGATTGTTGCGTCCGATCACTTC